>CAJQNP010000269.1 GCA_905479705.1 uncultured Gammaproteobacteria bacterium | reverse complement strand
GCGTGGCAGCCGGCCTTCGTTATTTGCAACCAGCGTGGCCTCAAGCGAGCTGGTCTCTACACTGGTGATACTGCCAATCAACGTCTTCGTATACGGTGTCATTGCCGGATTCCTTCTGGACTAAACGGTTATGCGCTGCCCGGGCAGAATGCGTGGACAGCTCTAACGGTTTAACGGCAGCATGACAGCTATATTTAAAGAGTCGATCAGCGCTTTTCCGGGTATGCGACTCAGTAACGGGCCGTCATTCCGGTGCGGTATAACTTCCTGAATTGATTGCGATAATAGACAACAGCGCTGTTGCCCGCGGCCTTCACATCAAAGATCTTCCAGCCGTCCTCGCCCTTGTAGAAGCGGAACTCCAGCTTGGTGGGAATGCCGTTGGGCTGCATGATCCAGGCGCTGACGCGCACATCATTGCTGCCCTGTCCACGTGGCGTGAAATAACGAATCGGCTGGTCGCTGTAGCTGGTCAGTTTGCCGGCCAGTGTGGCCATGAATGACTGGGTGATACGATTCTGCAGGGTCTTGCGCTGTTCGACGGTCATTGTGCGCCATGCCGGTCCGGCCGACCAGCGTGCCATGTAGTTGAAGTCGAAATAGGGTGCAACCTCGGTTTCCAGAAAGGTACGTGCCTTGATCGGGTCCCTGGCGGCGCCACTGCGAATGAAGTCGGTCAGCTTGGTTATGCCGGTCTTGACGATGGTAGCCGGGGCCACGATGTCCAGAGAAGGTGCCGGGTAATTCGAAGGGTAGGGGGAATAGGGTGCAGCGTTTACAGATAGTGAAAATGCGGAAATGAAAATCAGTACGACAGGAAGGAAATTTGCTTTCATTACGGCCTCTGCATAGTTGCGGTAGTAGAAAGAAAAACAGGCCGGCAAATGCCAGCCTGTTGCTACCGTCTTATACAGCAGACAGCGACCTGTTACCAGTGCATGCGCCAATTCGCATGCACTGGTCAGGGATCAGTCCTACTGTGCTGCGGGGGCAGCCGGTGCAGCAGGGGCTGCCGGGGCAGCCGGTGCATAGCCGTACGGGGCATAGCCATAACCAGGATAGCCACCACCATAACCAGGATAGCCATACGGGCCATAACCGTAACCGCGGTTGCCGTAGTAGTCGCCATAGCCACGACCATAGCCACGACCATAGCCGCTGCCGCGACCGCGACCGCTACCGCTCATGTTAAAACCGAAGTCGCCGTCGAAGTCGCCGTCACCCCAGCCATCACCCCAGCCATCACCATAGCCGTCGTTGTAACCGCGGTTCCCCCAGGGGCCCCCGCCGCCCCAGGCATGGGCAGAAGTCATCGGCAGGACTATCAGGCCAGCCATGAAAGCAGCGCCCAGTGTCATTTTCAGTGTTTTCATTGGATATTTCCTCATCAGTTGTGCAACAAAAAATTTAGTACATCTTCTACAGTCCCGACTTATTTTAGGCAGTTGCCGTGGCAAGAAATTGACCTGTATCAAGCCGGCTGCAGATTTATAACTATAATATTACTTTCTCATTATATTCAAATCAGGGGTCAGGCAGTTGAGAATCACGGGCAAGGCAGTTGTTTTTTCAGTTGTTCTACTGGTGTGTTCCATGACGGTGCATGCTGCGCCACAGGGCGATCGCCTGTACGCGGCGCATTGCGCGGCCTGCCACGGCGAGACCGGCAGCGGGGGTGTGGGGGTGCCGCTGTCACTGCCGTCTTTTCTGGATGGTATCGATGACGAGTTTCTGCGGATTACGATCCGCCAGGGACGCCCGGGCAGGGTGATGCCTGCCTTTAAATCCCTTAGTGACGCTCAGGTTAATGCCATTATTCGTCACCTGCGCAGTTGGTCGGACAAGCCGGCGCCGACCTATACACGCACCACGATCCAGGGTGATGTCGAGCAGGGCAGGCAACTCTATGCGACCCACTGTGCGGAATGCCACGGGGAGAACGGTGACGGGGGCAAGGGTACCGGTGTGGCCTTTTCCCGCAAGCGGGCGCATGACATTGTCCCCCCGGCACTGAACAACCGTGCCTTTCTCGCCGCCGCCAGCGATGAAATGATTCGTCGTACCCTGCAGCAGGGCAGGCAAGGTACGCCCATGCAATCATTTATCAAGCTGGGCCTGTCCGGGCAGCAGATCAATGACCTGGTCAGCTACGTGCGTTCCTTTGAGCTGCAGCAAGCCACACCGAAGGTGCCACACGACGGGCATGTAGAGGCCGCGATCTCCATGGAGTCCGCCTACTCGCTGGAAGAGACCGTCGAGAACCTGAAGGATGCGATCATCAGCCAGAATTTTATTATCATCCGCGAGGATACGCTTGAACACGGACTGGTACGCGAAGGCGAGGATGATCCCTCGGAAAAGATCCTGCACTTCTGTAACTTCAAGTTTCTTTATGATGCCCTTGAGGTTGATCCGCGTATTGGTATGTTCCTGCCGTGTCGTGTGACCGTGACAGAGATCGATGGCAAGGTCACGGTCACGACTATCAACCCTGTGTACCTTGGCCGCCTGTTCAATAACGATGAGCTGCATGAGTACTGCGTGGAGATGAAGGCGCTGTACACCACCATCCTGGAGGACGCCACGCTATGAAGCAGCGACTGGGAGGACTTTTTCTGTTGCTTGCCGCGTGGCAGCTGCCCGTCATCGCGATGGCCGAGGACCTGATCATGACGCGCTCCGTGCTGGCCTTCCCGGAGGCCATGCTGGCGCTACAGGAATCCATCGCGGCACATGGCTATACCGTCTCCCGCGTGCAGCGCATCGATGTCGGGCTGACCGGCATGGGCTACGAGACAGATAAATACCGGGTGGTGTTCGCCGGCAAGATCGAGGAGATTCGGCAGTTCACCGACAAGGCGCCACAACTGACGCCCTTTCTGCCACCGAAGATTGCTATCTTTGCAGAAGGTGGACAGACTGTGCTGGTGACGATCAATCCGCAGCAGTACGGGGAAATTGCCGGTGATGCCATTGATCCGGCGATCTTCGATCGCTGGGAAAGTGATTTACGCTCGATCTTCCACGACGTCAACAGCGCGCGCTAATCTGCCCGATCGGGTTTGGCGGGTGAATTTACGGCGTATTCCAGGCAAAAAAATGCGGGCATAAAGCCCGCATCGGAATGAACGTCATTAAAGACGCCTTGCAGTGTGGGAGATACTGCATGTTTACGGCTGTTACTCTAGCGGAGCGGTTGCCTGGAGTAATTGACCCAGATCAATCGACCAGGCAAATACTCCTCCCTGCAGCCAGACAGGGCCAGATGCCTGCTGGTCATCGTCGGTTTCCATAACCGGGACGGACTTTTTCGACCAGGTCAATGACGGCGACCTGGTGGTGTTCAAGGACAACGATCCGGCAGACGGCTACAGCCGTGTCAGCTGGTAGGCCTGCTCGGTCAGCGCGGTCAGGCCCTGCTCGCGGAAGCGCTGGTTGGCGGCCAGCACATCAAACTGGAACAGTTGATCCAGGCGGTATCCCGGGGTGAACAGGCGCCGCACCTCGTCGTCGGTCACGGAGAACGGTGGTCCGCTCATCTCAAGCTGGTTGTATGCCAGTGTAATGACTAGCCCGTGGGTGCCGGCATTGATCAGTGTACCCAGGTGCGTGACATAGTCAGGGCGTTGTGCCGGTGTCAGGGCAATGAGTGCGGCGCGGTCATAGAAGGCAGCGACCTCGCCAATGTCCTTCCGGGTCAGCGCGAAGTAATCGGCGCACAGAATTTCAATCTGTCCGCTGGTATAACGCAGCCCGTAGCCTTCCTTGTGGATCTCGGGCGTCAGGCCGTTCTCGCTGAAAAACGACTCCACCGCGAGCTGGCTGATCTCGATACCGATGACCGGGTGACCCTGTTCCGCCAGCCACAACATGTCGAGACTCTTGCCGCAGAGCGGAACCAGGATCCTGCTGTCGTGAGTGACGCCCAGTTCCGGCCAGTAACGCAACAGGTAGTCGTTGATCTCGTCCTGGTGAAAACCGATCAGGTTGGCCTGCCAGCGCTCCAGCCAGAATTCAGGTTCCATGTGCCGTCCAAAACGTCGATTGCCAGCCGGTAGTATAATGACATTGCTGGCAGCCTGTCAGACAGCGAGGAATTTATGACAGAACAAGCGGTTGATTCCTATCGCGCGGCCTTCAAGGGCCGCTTCGAGAACGTGCTGCGCTGGGAACAGCTGGATGCCCTGTGGGCTGTGCTGCAGCAGGACGCCGCGGGTGGCTGGTATATCTATGCGGTTGGTGAAGCGCCCCCGCAACTGCCGGCTGATGAGGCGCTGGTAAAAAGCTTTATCGGGGAAATCGACCAGCTGCTGCGCAAGGAGCACGCCGAGGATTACTGCGGCGTGGTGTTTGCTGATTCAATGGATTCACCGCGCTTCGTCAAGATCTTCGATCCCCACAACCTCGGGGTATCCTGTGGCTTCAGTGACAACCCGCCGCTGCCCGGCTGGATCCTGTCAAAGCTTCCCCCGGTCGATCTGCAGGCACCGGTCAACCTGCCCGCTAACCGGCGTCGCTGGTGGAATCGCCTGATTGGCGCATGACGGTGTATTTGTAACACATTGATAATAAACCCTAGTTAATTATTGGTTGAAGTATATTAACCAGCTTTAATATACTGTGCGTCCGAGATTTTGCAGCAGACTGTGCGCAGAGTCCCCCGGTTTTTATATCTATTCATGTGGAGAAAGCATAATGAAAAAACTTACCAGTGCGTTGATTGCAAGTGTTTTACTGGGTGTCAGTGGCGCGGTTGTCGCCGATGGCCAGGCAACCTACCAGGCCAGCTGCCAGGCCTGTCATGCCAGTGGCGCCGCCGGTGCCCCGAAGCTGGGTGACAAGGAAGTCTGGGCCCCGCGTATCGCCACCGGCGTTGACGCCCTGCTGGCCGTCTCCATCGCAGGCAAAGGCGCCATGCCGCCGCGTGGCGCATGCGCCAGTTGTTCTGATGATGACCTGAAGGCCGCCATCGAGTACATGGTCAGCCAGAGCCAGTAGGCTCATCGGTCAGGTTTTCTGATGCGGGGTATTTCACCCGTCATTGGAAATACAACAACCAGAATGGCGTGTCAGTGACACGCCATTTTTTTATCCGGAGGAAAGGCAATGAAACTGAATGTGTGCGCAGTGCTCATGGTAGGTGCCGCGACCCTGGGTGGGTCAGTGCAGGCCGCTGATATCGAGGCAGGCAAGGTAAAAGCCGCAACCTGCGCGGGTTGTCATGGTCCGGCCGGTATCAGCAGCAACCCGATGTGGCCGAACCTGGCCGGCCAGCAGCCCGGCTACCTGGTGAAACAGTTGCAGGCGTTTCGTGATGGCACTCGCAGTGATCCGATGATGACGCCGATGGCCAGTCCGCTGACCGACGAGGATATCGCCAATCTCGCGGCGTACTATACCAATCTCTAGTCGCCGGAATTAACCTGCCCGCTCATGCGGAACGCGGCATACAGTGTTACCGTGAGCAGTAGCAGGGCGCCGGCCTGGTGGATCGCGGCCAGCGGCACAGGTACATGCATGAGCAGCGTCGAGATACCCAGTCCGTATTGCAGCAGGACCGCCGCCAGCATCAGGTGCAGGCCGGTGCGTACGCTGGCCGGCAGGGTGCTGCGCCTTGCGGAGAGCCAC
>CAJQNP010000268.1 GCA_905479705.1 uncultured Gammaproteobacteria bacterium | reverse complement strand
TCCGACGTACAGTGTCCTACTGTATGCGCAACAGAGCAGCTCCCGGACGCGATTTATATGCCCGGTGTATCGCGCGGAGTGGAATGCCGGTTCCGCGCAGGTACTGCCCGGAAAGTGGACTGCACAAGCAAGTCGCCCCGGCGGCTGGTTGAAACCGCTCGCAACAGGCGCTATCGCAGCTCGAATCTGAATGTGGCGCATTATCACCGTTGCGGGAGTGTTGCTTGTCTCGCTCCTGGCCTTTGAAGAAGTAACAGACTGATAGAACTGCCATATACGCGATGGCCCTATAGTTCCATCTTTATCTCCTCGGCCGATGCCATCATGCGAATGGCATGCTCCAGATCAACCTGATCGGAATTCTCGACGCTCTGTTGTTGCAGTGTTTGTACCAGCTCTTCTTGCTCAAGCGTGAAATAATAGCCATCGCTGTCCTGGACATAAGCGGCCCAGGGGACGAATTTGGTGAGCGGGAAAAGCTGACCTGATTGCGGAGAAATGTCGATGTTCAGCCCGGCAATGAACACGACTTTTTTGCCTTTATAGGCTTGCTCCTTAACGATAGTGCGAAACGTGCGGTCAAATTCTACCTGAGTGGTAATCTGGGCGGCCAGCAGGTCGGGTGAGTTCGAGGTAACGATTTGTGGCATGTGGTCGAGCAGATTAAGTTCGAGGTGATGTTCGAATTCCTCCATCTGTGGAATGTCGCGCCGAAAATAAAACATGTCCGCGGTCAGGTTAGTGCCAATTGGCTGCGGTGTGATGCCGTTGAATGCTGTCTCTCCCATCCTGTCGACAAACCTCTGCACCGGTGAATAGACTTTCGCCGTACTCAGTATCCTCAATGGAACGGGTTGTTTGCCTGAATCAGTGGCGATCAGCTTCTCGAGACGAAGTGACAGGCTATTGTTGCGGTCCTGGTGCAGCAACTGGTTATCGACGATGATTATATTTTTGCCGTCTTCGTTATGCAGCAGAATGTTGTGGCGGGCGAATTCATATTCGTTCTGGTACCAGGAAATTACTTCCTGAATCTTTCCGCAGCTTGAGCTGCATTCCATGTCAGTGGTCTGGGCACGCCGATATGTGCCGAAAACCCGGTTTTCCGGGTCGTAGCCGACGTGACTGGCCTGGATGATGAGCATGTCCTGACCGTGTGTGGCATGCGGGGCGTGCCTGTCTGTGGCGACGATTCCGCCGACGACGCCATGATTGAACGGAAAGGCGCCGAAGTGTTTGGCGATCATTATGATGGGGTAGCCCTGGTTTTCATCGGAACAAAATGCACGCGATGGCATGATTTTCCCGGGAGTAAAGCCCAGCGATATGCACCAGTTGTAGAGACGGGGCACAAACATGTTGAAGCGCATTATCATGTCGTGGATAGGGAAGCCAGCAGTGGGCTCCGCCTTGTTCGTGGCTAGTTCTGGCATTGGGTTTTCCACAGGACATCATCAAGGAAGGCCGATAAAATTATTACGGATTGTACCCAATCAGGGACAGTTATCCCATCCGACTCGATGGCTGGCTAACTAACCTGTGCAAGGCGAATTGCTACTTAAGTGGCTACAGGCAGCTGGTATAAAATGCGGCAATATGATTTCCACTGGGATTGGCTGGGGTCGTCGCGGCGGCTTTTGCTTTTTCCGGACATCTCCAATAGAAGTGGTATCGTCGAGTGCAGTATGCGTGCGGTGCGAGTTGTAATGCTTGCGAAAATCAGCCAGCTTGCGCTCCAGGTCACTGGTATTCCAGAAAATCGTCTGGTCAAGGGGTTCGTGAGGAATGATCCCGGTCACTCCTCCAATGAAGGGGAGAGATAGTAGTGTGTATGAGACAGTATTGACTTCGTCTAATTATAAGCCGGAGGTGTCCACTAGACCGGGGGAAGTCCACGGCCTTTTCAGATGTGTCCGTGAAGTCGGGGTAAAACCCGTTTTCATATTCCGCCTCCTGAAACAAGTGTAGTAGATGATGGACTGCCGCATGCCAATGAGGAGGTCTATTGACGTGGGTCAAGGCATGACCTGAGTATCGCTGCTAAATTGTGTTACAAGGGTGATAAGGAAGAGAGGGCAAACCACAGAGGTATGCCAGAGCCATAAGGGCAACGATTCAATCACCCGTAGAACGCTCCGGAAAGCGCGTCACTCGCTATAGAAGTCAGGTGATCACATTGCACCAGCGAGATCGCTTCTTACCGGGGCGTTCCTGTATGTCAACGAAATAATCAGATAAATCCTACCTGCACTGTCGGCAGTGTCCTGCAGGCCCCACGGGGTCGCCCAGTGATACTGTCCCTGCACCCGAATGGCGACCGGGGCGAGAGCCGGGAATTGTCTGCCTGCTGATCGAGCCATCTGGCGCGACTTTCGGGGGAGCGTGGGTCGCCGTACCTTAGGAGTTAATGAGACTGTTAATCGGTCGTTATGTTGGCAATGAAATATTTCGGTTCTATTAGACCGGGGAGGGTGCACTGATTACCGGCTGAAAACGTGAGAAAACGCAAACAGTATCTGCAAACCATTGAATATAGAAATACAATAGCGGCCTGCAAGGCCGTGGACGGCGGTTCGATTCCGCCCTCAGCCTCCATTTTCTTCTCTACATCTCTTTTTCCTCACTGTAGAATTCGTTTTCGTTATCTGGCCCGGGTGGCGAAATTGGTAGACGCAAGGGACTTAAAATCCCTCGGTGGCAACACCGTGCCGGTTCGACCCCGGCCCCGGGCACCAGATTCCTAGCCGCTCATGATGCGTGGCCAGCGTTCGTGGATGGCATCTTCCAGTTCCGGCTCTATGGTGACGACGTAGATACGGCGTTCCTGCCGGTGACGTGCCACCAGGCCCTGGATCCACTGACCCCGGGTGAGGTCGTACCAGTGGCTGTGGCCCTCGAGGTCTTTCTCCATAAAACTCTTTACGGGTATTTTTACCGGCACCGGAAACCAGCGATCCCAGCGACCGGCGTAGATGCCGTCCAGGCGTGCCCAGCCGCCGAGCGGCAGGGCGCCGGCCTGTTTGTGGCGGCGTCCCCATGCAAGGGTGCGGGTGTTGCCGCTACGCGCCTTCACGGGAAGCTGTGCCTTCGGGTTCGGGAAGTAGACCCGGACATCCTGGTCGTTGATCGAGTAATAGACGCCGCCGCACATGATGCCCTCAGAGGGTCTGCCGGTGCCCGTAGGGCTTCCAGGCGGGCGCAATCACGTTGGGCATTCTGGAACGGTTGAGCAGTCGCGCCGGCGCGAGCGCAAGTTCCCCGTAGCGCTGGTTAACGGCATCCATCACGGCGTTGACCTCGTCCTGGGCATCGTCCGTGGTGCTGAACAGATCCAGCTGGCTGTCGCGGTTGACTGGATCCAGTGCGGTGACCTGAACCTGGTGCACACCCTGGCCCTGCCAGTGTTCCTGCATGACACGGCGACACAATTCCATGATCTGCCGGCCATCGTCGGTCGGCAGGGCGCAGCGTGGCTTGTCGCCCAGCCAGCCGTCGAGCGTGCGCAGGCCGATGGCAAAGGTGCGTGCCTGCAGGTGGTGGCGCCGCAGGCGTGTGCCGACCTTCTCGCTCATGTGCAGCAGGTAGGTCAGCAGCACTTCATTGTCACGGGTGTCCGGTGGTACGACCTTGCCGTGTCCGATGGATCTGGGTGCCGGCACGTCCTGCTGCAGGCCGGCAGGGTCCTGTCCCTGGCACATGTACCAGATGCGCCGTCCCGGGTTGCCGAAACGACGCGCCAGCACGCTGATGGGCAGCCTTTTTACATCGCCGCAGGTATGTACCCCGTGTTCCGCCAGAAAACCGCCGATGCCCCTGGCGATGCCGCACAACTCGGTCACCGGCACGTCACGCAGGCGTTCCTCCGCCTCCCACGGCGGGATCACGGTGAGGCCATCGGGTTTGTTCAGCTTGGCGGCGAACTTGGCGGTCGTCTTGTCGCCGCTGATACCGATCGAGCAGAGGATGCCCGAGGCATCGAACACCTTCTGCTTGGCGAGCCGGGCGATGCGTGGCGGTGTGCCCAGCAGGCGCTGGCAATGGGTGACGTCGAGAAAGGCCTCGTCCACCGAGAATATCTCGATATCCGGGGTGATGTCCTGCAGGGCATCCATAATGGCGGTCGAGACGGTCGCATAACGTTGTGGATGTGCGGGGCACTGGATCAGCCCGGGGCACAGCTGACGCGCCTGCTTCAGACGCATGCCGGTCTTGATGCCGTAGGCACGTGCCTCATATGAGCAGGTAATGACGCAGGTACCCTGCAGGCCGTTGGTGATGGCGACAGGCCGGCCGCGCCATTCGGTACGATCATGCTGCTCGATGGAGGCAAAAAAGGCGTTCATGTCCACCAGCGCGATGGCGCGTGGCCAGGTTGCAGGTGGGTGATTGTTGGATTTCATCAGTGTTTTTCAGGGCAGGTATGTCAGTTCTGGGTACTGTAATTATATACAGTATTGATGGAAAGGGAGGGAGGGCGGATGCTTGTGAATTCAAGTGGTTACCGTGGGTCCTGCTTGGTGGGTTTATGCTACTATCCCGACATTTAGTTGTGACTAGGGGGGGGCTGTCTTGTGACGTGTAAGGCGCAAACGCTGTTTGGTATCAGTATAAATATTGAGTTAGAGCAAACGTTACTGCGGTTGGTCCTGGTGCTTATTGGTACAGCATATGGGCTTACGGTAAGTTATCTAGGAGTGTTCGAGGAAGGATACCTGGCCCCGGTGGTAACGCTTGGATATTTCTATGTGGCCATTTCGGCTGTATCAATATTGCACGTGTATTTTTGG
>CAJQNP010000267.1 GCA_905479705.1 uncultured Gammaproteobacteria bacterium | reverse complement strand
CGCCGCGTGTAGGTCCTGACGATATCCGCAGACGCCGTGCTGCGGTGCTCGGCGCGGGAGGCCTCCAGCTTGCGTGCGGTCAGTTCGAACACGGCCGTGTCGCGCAGGTGTTCCAGCAGCCCCATGTTGCTGTCCAGCGCGGCCTGGACGGCACTGCGCAGCTCGTCGATCTGCGCTGGCAGTTGCTGCGTTTCCTCGTGCTCGTTGCCGTCGGCGCCGATGCGCGTGACCAGGCGCGTCGGTTGGGTGGCGATACCGGCAATGCTGACCTGCGGGTCGTCTGCAAAACGATCCTTGAGGTGTTGCCGGATCAGTTTCCGGTCGGCATCGCTGTAGCGGTCGAGCTTGTTGAAGGCCACTATCAACGGCTTCTTCAGTGCGAGCAGGGGTTCAATCGCCCGGTATTCGTCCCGTGTCAGGTCGCCATCGCAGACGAAGATGACGACATGCGCCCGTTGCGCCTCATCCATGACCGCCGCATCAACATCCCGGTCGACCTGGTTCAGCCCGGGCACGTCGACCAGCATGACCGCGTCACCGGATTCCCGCTGCCAGTGGTACTGCTCGATACGGGTGGTGGTGCCGCCGATGATGTTGGTTGCCACGTCCGCGCCCGGCAGCAGGGCATTGATCAGGGAGCTCTTGCCACTGCTGATCTCGCCGAACAGTGCGAGGTGCACGCTTTCTACCTCGCGGCGATGTGCCAGTTCCTCGAGTTCCTGCAGCGCCGTGTCCACGTTGACACCGGCAGCAGAGGCCGATTCCAGCTGTGATTGCAGTTCGGCCTCCGTCAGGGGTTGTTGCGTTGCCGGCTTGCCGGCACGGGTCGGGCGCACGATGCGCCAGCTGAGCCACAGGCCAAAGCCGAGCAACAGGCTGCAGAGTAACGCGATCAGTGCGACCACCCAGACGGGTGCTGTCTGTAATTGATGCCACAGCGTCAGGGTGAACTGGGCGGCGCTCAGTGTCAGTGCCAGCAGGATCAGCATGCCGATGAAAACGGCAATGGCCAGGATCAACCTGAACGAGGTGCTACGTGCCATGGCCAGGGGGAGGGTGAGTCTGCATCACCTTAATATACATCAGAACGGATGGGGGGTATTGCCGGTGTCACGCGGGCCATGCGTCCCAGGCTGTGAGATATTCGCGGCTGCAAGCCGCTCCTGCAAGAGTCGCATAATTCGTGGGAGCCTTTTGGGTCGGGCGTCTGCCCTGTCGCGCATGCGATGCGCTCCTACGCCAGTAGAAGCAGCGGTGTTTGTGGGCAAGAACGGTGTCGCGCATGCGCTGCGCTCCTACAGGTGACTTCATGCATCAACCTGGCCAGGCATGTAGGAGCGCAGCGCATGCGCGACCATCTGTACCCCTGTCGCGGACACGGTCCGCTCCTACAGGATTTATTCATTCCGTGAGGTATCTATTGGGGTAGGAGCGCCTTGCAGGCGCGAATGAATCGTCCACATACTGCATGGATGCGCTTCACCCCCGCAGGTGGCAGAATAGCGGCATGGGCCAATCCGGAACAGCACAATGACCCCCTTCAGCCTGGCGGCGTTTCTCAAGTTCCTGCTGGGTGTCCTGCTGCTGCAGGGTGCGACGGTGCTGCTGGTCATGACGGCGCTGAATGCCGATCTGCAGAAGAGCGGCTGGCTGATCGTGTCGCTGGGCATCCTGATCGGCGTGATTGCCGCCTTCTGGTTCACCGCGATTACCAGCCATGCCAACCAGCGCTCTTTCACAAAGGCCAGCGAGAAGTTCAACCGGCAGCGCGACTACCTGCGTCGCCAGGCGGAAAAGGAAAAGACCCGGGAGATCAGGAACAGCCACGAGCAGATCCTGCGCGAGACCCGCCGGGTGCAGACGCGCTCGACGCTGAAGACCGGGCTGGCGCTGGCCGGTGTCGCCGGCCTGGGTGTGATACTGCTGTTCACCCAGTTCATGACGCTGGGCCTGCTGGCCGTCTCCGCGACCGGTGGGGCGATACTGGGTTATGGTTTTCGCGCGCGCCAATTCCCGGCTATCAGCCAGGAGCAGGGCGCTGCCGGGAAGCTGCCGGGACCGGCAGCGGGCAAGCAGCGTGCAATCGAGGCTGAACGGGTGGTCTCGCCGGATAAATCCGGCTAGTCAGCCACGGTTGTTTGCATGGGACGCAACCCCTGGCAAAAACAACAGTCCCGGACACCTTATCAACCCGGGTCGTAGACCTTATAATGCGCCCCTGGTTCGATTTATGGTGGCTTGTGCTGGTCCCCCCGCGACGATAAGCTGTGAACCCCGTCAGGCCCGGAAGGGAGCAGCGGCAGCAGTGGACTCGGGCGCCGGGGTGTGGCTGGTACAGGTCACCTCCATTTATTACCCGCACTATAATTACGACAACAGGCAACACACAGGCCAGACCCATCTATGAGTTACCAGGTACTTGCGCGCAAGTGGCGGCCCCGCGACTTTACCGAGCTGGTTGGACAGGAGCACGTCCAGCGCGCGCTGGTCAACGCCCTGGATAATGATCGCCTGCACCATGCCTACCTGTTTACCGGTACCCGCGGCGTTGGCAAGACCACCATTGCCCGTATCTTTGCGAAATCGCTGAATTGCGAGGAGGGCGTCAGTTCGAAGCCCTGCGGCAAATGCAGTGCCTGCGAGGAAATCAACGAGGGTCGTTTTGTTGATCTGATCGAGGTCGATGCGGCCTCGCGCACCAAGGTCGAGGATACCCGCGAGCTGCTGGAAAACGTGCAGTATGCGCCGACCCGCGGTCGCTACAAGGTCTACCTGATCGACGAGGTGCACATGCTCTCGCAGCACAGCTTTAATGCGCTGCTGAAGACGCTGGAAGAGCCGCCTCCGCACGTGAAGTTTCTGCTGGCGACCACCGACCCGCAGAAATTGCTGGTCACCATCCTGTCGCGCTGCCTGCAGTTCAACCTGAAAAGCCTCACTGTGCCGCAGATCACTACCCAGCTAGAGACGATTCTCAAGCAGGAGAACATCGAGTACGAGGACGCTGCCGTGCGCCAGCTGGCCTTTTCAGCCAGCGGCAGCATGCGTGATGCGCTGAGCCTGCTTGACCAGGCGATTGCCTTTGGCAATGGCAGTGTGCATGAGGCCGAGGTGCGCAGCATGCTGGGCAGCATTGATCGCGATGTTGTCTACCGCCTGCTGACGGCGCTGTCACAGGCCGATGCCGCGCTGCTCATGGAGGAAGTCGCCAGGGCGGACAGTTTTGCCCCGGACTACGCCATGTTGCTGGCCGATATCGTCTCCGTGTTGCAGCGTGTGGCTGTCGCGCAGACGCTGCCGGATGCGGTGGATGACAGTCAGGGCGACCGCGACGCGGTGCTGTCGCTGGCCGCTGCGCTGTCTGCCGAGGACGTCCAGCTGTATTACCAGATAGCGCTGCTGGGGCGGCGTGACCTGCCGTTGTCGCCGGAGCCGCGCGGCGGCTTCGAGATGGTGATGTTGCGCATGCTGGCATTCCGTCCCGCTGCCGCCGAGCAAACCGGCGTGCCGGCTGCAAGCACGTCCGCAACGGCGATGAAGCAGACCCCGGCCACGCCGGTCAGGCAGGCGAGCAGGAAAACGCCAGCGGCAGCGGCAGCGCCGCTGTCCAGCGAGGACAGTGACTGGTCGGCCATTATCGCCTCCCTGTCGCTGAAGGGCATGGCGCGGGAGATGTCGCTGAATTGTGCCTTTCACGGTATCGAGGGTGATGTAGTCAACCTGTCGCTTGATCCGGCCCACGGTCACTTGCTGGGCAAGGCGCGCGTTGAGCAGCTGGAGCAGGCGTTGTCTGGCCACTACCAGCGCACCGTCAGCGTCAGGATTGACGCCGGTAAGCAGCTGGAAACGGAAACGCCGGCAGCCCGCAAGACCCGCGAGATCCAGGAGCGTCAGCGCAAGGCGGAACAGTCCATTGACGAGGATGAAAATATTCGGGCCTTGCAGGATGCCTTTGGCGGTAGCGTTGCACAGGATTCGATTCGACCGCGCGACTGACTGACTTCTACTGGATTCCCGCTTTCGCGGGAATGACGAACTATTGATTTACTGAGGTAAAACGTATGAAAGGCGGATTGGGAAATTTGATGAAGCAGGCCCAGGAAATGCAGGCCAACATGGAAAAGGCGCAGGAAGAAATCGCCAGCCTGGAAGTGACCGGCGAATCCGGTGGTGGCCTGGTAAAGATCACCATGACCGGCAAGTACGAGGCGCGCCGTGTTGATATCGATGACAGCCTGCTGTCGGATGACAAGGATATGCTCGAGGACCTGGTGGCAGCCGCCATCAACGATGCGGCACACAAGGTCGAGTCAACCACCCAGGAACGCATGTCCGGTCTGACGTCCGGGCTCAACCTGCCACCTGGCATGAAACTGCCGTTCTGATAGATGTCCGGTTCACGCCTGATCGGGCGTCTGATTGAATCCCTGCGTTGTCTGCCGGGCGTTGGCCCGAAGTCGGCCCAGCGCATGGCCTTTCACTTGCTGGAATATAACCGCGACGGCGGGCGCCAGCTGGCCGAGGCCCTGTCCATGGCGATGGAGCAGGTCGGTAACTGCAGTGAGTGCCGTACGCTGAGTGAACAGACGATCTGTTTGCTATGCAGCAATGACCAGCGCGACCGCAGCCTGTTGTGCGTGGTTGAAACACCGGCCGATGTACAGGCGCTGGAGCAATCCACCGGATACCGGGGTGTGTACTTCGTGTTGATGGGCCACTTGTCGCCGCTCGATGGCATCGGTCCCGAGGCGCTCGGGCTCGACCTGCTGGAGGCCCGGCTGGCCAGCGCTGAGGTCAAGGAGTTGATACTGGCCACCAATCCGACGGTTGAAGGCGAGGCAACGGCGCATTTCGTCAGCGAGATTGCGCGCGCACAGGGGGTGCGCACCACGCGAATCGCCCACGGTGTTCCGATGGGTGGCGAGCTTGAATACATTGATGGTGGCACGCTGTCGCACGCGTTTGCCGGTAGACAGGAGGTGTAACGATGTCAGACTGCTTGTTTTGCAAAATGGTTGCCGGTGAGATCAAGCCGGACGTGGTCTACGAGGACGATGCGGTCATGGCATTTCGCGATGTCAATCCACAGGCACCCCTGCATGTGCTGGTCATCCCCAGGGTGCATATCGCCACGACCAATGACCTGACCGCGGAAAATGTCGACATAGTGGGCAAGCTGTACCTGGCAGCGAAACAGATTGCCGCCGATGAAGGTGTTGCCGAGCCGGGTTACCGCATGGTGATGAACTGTAATCCGGGTGCGGGGCAGTCGGTGTATCACATTCACCTGCACCTGCTGGGCGGGCGCGCGATGGCGTGGCCGCCGGGATGATTTTGATGTCCCGTGTTATTCGCGCCTGCAAGGCGCTCCTACGCCAGTAGACACATCCCGGAACCGAAAGAACCTTGCAGGAGCGGACCGCGTCCGCGACAGGGGTTTTGATGGTCGCGCATGCGATGCGCTCCTGCAGGATAATTTACTCTTGCTCTGCCTCGTGCTGTAGGAGCGCCTTGCAGGCGAGAATGCGCAGGCTGCCAGATCAACCGTTAAGGTCACCCGGCTGTAACAACTTGCGATAACTCTGCATGCGACGTTCGGGGATGGCCCCGTCCGCGCTAATCGACCTGCACTTTTTCCATTACCTGTAGGAGCGCCTTGCAGGCGCGAATGCGCAGGCTGCCAGGTCAACCGTTAAAGCCACCCGCCTGTAACAACTTGCGATAACTCTGCATGCGACGTTTCAGGATGGCCCCGTCCGCGCTAATCGACCTGCACTTTTTCCATTACCTGTAGGAGCGCCTTGCAGGCGCGAATGTGCAGGCTGCCAGGTCAACCGTTAAGGCCACCTGGCTGTAACAACTTGCGATAACTCTGCATGCGACGTTCGAGGATGACCCCGTCCGCGCTAATCGACCTGCACTTTTTCCATTACCTGTAGGAGCGCCTTGCAGGCGCGAATGTGCAGGCTGC
>CAJQNP010000266.1 GCA_905479705.1 uncultured Gammaproteobacteria bacterium | reverse complement strand
ATCACATTCAACACGCGTTGCCTTTGGGAAGCGTGCGCAGATATCCGCCACGCGCGCATGGTCGGACACCTGCCTTTCTATATATATGGTATTAAACACGGTCGGCGCCAGTCTCTGCAGCCAGCCGTGTCGGCAGTGCGTCGAGGTGTTCCCGCAGGGTATTCAGGACGCGCGCGGCACTGTCGTGTGTTTTCAAGGAGTCCAGCCACAATGGCTGGTCGGGTATCAGTGCGCACCAGCGTCTTGCCAGGTCGGCGAGCTGATGTTGTTGTGACACCGTGAAGTGCCATTGCCCGGCAAGCCTGTTGACGTCGTCATTCCCTGCATGCCGGCCATGGTGTTGTTGTTGCAGGTCGCCCAGGGATTGCAGCAGTGAATCGATCTCCTCGAGTCTTGCCGCAATCAGCCGTGTGCACTGTTGTGCGCTGACCGACCCGGTGCCCTGTTTGCGGTTATCCGAGATTACCTTGTAACACTGCACCAGCTCGCTGGTCGAGAAGCGTGCGGCGACCGGGTAGAAACCGCTGGCCTCCATGTCATAGGCGACAGCCTGTGGGTAGTCGTTCTCGGGGGTGTCGACAGTCAGCAGCCCGGCTGATTCGAGGGGCAGGTCAAACACCCGTGGCGGGTACCAGTTCTGGCCGCTGGCCCTGTCCGTGATGCGGTGTGCCAGCAGGCCCTGGCCGATCTCGAGGTCGGCGTGACCGGCGATACCGATGTTCAGCCAGGTCGCCTGGGTGCCCGCTGCCAGCCGGCTTGCGAGCAGTGCCGTGGCGGCGGCTGCCGCGACCTTGCCGGGTCCGGAGATGACCAGCGCTATCCCGTTTCCCTGGTGGATGCGAAAGCCGCCGCTGGTCGACTTCTCATGTAAGCGGAAGTGATCGATCAGCGGGCGTGCTTCTGCAGGCAGTGCGCTAACGATATGGATCATGCGCGTGCCCCGGATGCCTGGGCAAACTGCGGCTGGTAGCGATGCTGTGTTTCACGGCAGAGCCTGACCAGCTCGTGGTTGCCGTGTTTGGCTGCGCCCTTGATGACAATGGCCAGCTTGTCCAGCAAGGTGGCGCGTGCGGCCGCGTAGTCGCCGGGACCCAGCACATTGGCTGACAGGATGTTGTCGAGGGCGTGAATCCGAAAGCGGTCCATGCCCCAGTAGCGCCGTGATAGCTGGTCGGCATGTCCACCGGTCTTGATAACCAGCGCCTCGTCGGTAAACAACACCGGGTAGCGCGCGCAGATCCTCAGCCACAGGTCGTAGTCCTCGCAGGCGGGGAGTTGTTCGTCAAACAGCCCGGCAGCGTCGAAAACGCTGCGGTGAATCAGTGCGGCAGACGGTGAAATGGCGCACAGCGGCAGGCAGTGGCGAAAGATATGACCGCCTTGCTTGGCGTGCTTCTTCATGGGGTTCACGCGGATGCCATTACGTATCCAGATTTCATCGCAGTGTGCCATGCGGTACGACGGCTGGTCCTCGAGGTGCCGGCACTGCAGGGCGAGCTTGTCGGCCTGCCAGCGGTCGTCGGAGTCGAGCAGCGCAATCCAGTCACCGGTCGCTGCGCGAATGCCGCTATTGCGTGCGCTGCTGACGCCCCGGTTTTGCTGGTAGATATAGCGGACCTCGGGAAACTCGCCCAGCACCCGCGTGCGCGTGTCGTCTTCAGAGCCATCGTCAACCACGATGACTTCCGTCGGCAAACGGGTCTGTGCAAACACGGACTGTAATGCAGCGGTGATGTGCCCGGCACGGTTCCAGGTCGGGATGATGACTGAGATATTCATGTTGTTATCTGTGCGGGCCCCTGGCCCGGTCCCGCTATTCTCTAACAGAATCGGGCTCAGGCCAAAGACCGCAACGGCGGGCTGTCGAGGGGTGCGCCGCCACGGTGGGTGCTGGGCGGCGGCGGGTTGACGAAACGCCGGAAATTTGGCGCTTTTTAGCTACTGCACGGTGGTCATGCAGTCGCTCAGCTGTTTCACCACCAGCTGCATCAATTCTTCCATGGTCAGGTTGTCGGGGACATGCTTAATGTCTGAAAACCATATGTTTTCTACCGACCCCCCGGTGTCGGCGGCATGTTTTGAAAGTAGCGGCAGGCCGACGAAGATACCCTGCTTGCCATCATCAAGACCAACGGTAATTAATTGAAGATCAAGTGTTTTCATGTCGATTCCTCGGTAGCGGCCGGGGTTGCCGTGCAGGCCGGCCTGACGCTGGGTTCGACATTAATCTTGCATATCACGTGCCATCCCGGGTGATTTTGTGCCGGGCTGCTTGCGCTGCCCCAGGAGGCGCCACAGTGAGCCGCTTGGCGAATCACTGCCGCTGCAGATGTAATTCAGGGCATGCAGGTTTTGCGCGGTCCAGCGCATGTGGGTTTCGGCATCGGGCTGCCCGCAGATCAGCAGCTGGTCGCCAATGTCCAGTCGCTCGTCATTCTCGGGCAGCAGTTCCTCGTTATGGTCGGCGTCCTTGAGGTACAGCGCCACACAGGGAAGTGAAGTCGTGATGTCCCGCGGGTCCGTCTGCAGGCTGCCGAGTGTCACTGTTGCCCCTTTCCTTAGCAGATGAACGATCGCCGGTGTTTCCTTCGTCGATATGGTGATCACCCAGGACTCGGGTGGCTTGTCGGTCAGGACGCCCACCACGCGGCTGACCAGTACGTTGGCCCAGTCTTCATTCTGCTCGCGTGCGATGCGCAGAAAGTCGGCGAGCAGGGGCGTGGTGATCAGGTCGACCACGCGCTGTCCGATGAGTCTTCCGGGATTTATTGCGATGTCGCTGTTGGCGGCGGAAAACAGGGTGTCGTTGGTGCTCAGATTCTGTCGCGCAACGATGAACAAATCCTTGTTGAGTTTCTTTGCCGTCATGATGATTGACAGGTTGTTGGCATCGTCATCGGTGCCGGCGATCAGGCCGACCGCCTGTTCGATGCCGGCCTCGTGCAGTGTGATGGCCTCTGTGCCGCGCCCCTCGATGGTGCCCTCCGGTGCTTCCGTACCTTCTATGTCGGCCTCGATAATGACGGTCTGGATGCCCTTGAAGGACAGGCTCTGCTGTACCGCCTTGCCGAAGCGACCGAACCCGCACACGATCCAGGTTCCACGCGGTGGCGCGGCGAATTCACTCAGCGGCGCCTCGTGCATGCTGGTCATCCATTCGTACACCAGGTACATGCTCGGTGACTGGAACATCATGGCAAAACGTTTTGCAAACGCGTCATACGGATTGATGATGTAGTCGGTGCCGAATGACGCGATGTTGGCCTGGTTATCATGGTCCTCGGCACGGCAGATAACGGTCCGCTCGGGCACCAGTAGCTTGCTGGTGATCGCGATGGTGAGGTTGATCTGGTCGCTGCCGGTCAGTGCAATCACGCCCCGGCATTGCGTCTTTTCCAGGCCTGCCGCGAGCAGCGTCGAGGTGTCGGTGACGTCGCCGGTAAGCCCTGGCACGTGGATGGGTAGTTCTTCCAGTCGCAATGTCTGGATCTTGGTCTGGTCGCGATCAACCACCACGCTGCGAATGTCGTGTGCGGCGAGTTCGCTGACCACCAGCTTGCCTGCACCACCCATGCCGCAAACCATGTAGAACGGTTCGCGCATGGCCTTCACCTCGCGGCTGAATGTGGTAAATGCCAGGATGCGTTTGAAGGCAGGGTCCTGCAGTACGGAAAACAGTGAACCGATGGCGTACAGCCAGGAGATCACCGTCATGTACATCGCCACCGTCGTCCAGATGCGTTGCGGGTCAGTGAACGGGTAGGGGATTTCGCCAAAGCCGATGGTCGAACCCATGAAGCTGACGAAATAGAAGGCATGAAAGAAACTCATGCGCCACGGGTTGCCCTGATCATCCATGCCGGGAATCAGCACCATTCCGAGGATGGAGATTGCATAGGCGAGGATCACCACGATCAGTGGTGTCCGCATGCGCCTCAGTAACAGGTACAGAAGATTATGCATGGCCGCTCACGGTGTGCCTGTACCTGTCGTTTGCTTGCCTAGCGGCGAAACATGACGGTCTCGGTGACCAGGATTACGACCGAGGTAATGTTGGCCAGCAGTGCGCCGCCCGACAGGGATACGATGCTGGACATGATAGAGGGCGTCAGTCCGGCATCACTGGCGTGCACGGCCATGGTCCACACGATCACGGCGGCAATCAGTTGCAGGTCGGCCACCAGGCTGGTGGCCAGCAGCACGGCGCCGATGTGGGCACGGTCACCGAACTTCATGATAGTGGCGATCAGGCTGACGACCAGGGCGGCAAATAGCTCGTAGACATTGTGGTGATTGGGGTCGTCCATGTCACCGATGAAGAACCCGAAATTCAGTGTCAGGGCGAGGACAATGAAGAATGCGAATATGACTTTCTCCAGGTTCATGGGCGACTCCGGTTGATTGATATCCTGCGACCCGGTGAAGGGCTGCCTGTCACTGATAACCGTAGCAAAGGAACCGGGTGATAACAAACAGGGGGTTGCCTATCGAGCCCCGTCGCTGCAGCGGAATTGCCGGCCTTCATGGCCGGACTGCCGCGTCTGCCAGGGGGTATCTCCGCATTGATATTCTGCCGCGCTCGTCCGACAATGAGGTATGACAACCAGTCCGCTGGATGACGCCACGCATGACCTGCTGAAGCAGCGCGTCGGTGCGCTACATCTCAGGCAACGCCTGGGTATCGAGCGTGATTATGAGCGCCGGATATTCGGGCAGGGGCGCACTTTCTTCCATGTGGAGAACTGGTACTCGTTGCGCTCCATTATCCGCAACAGCCTGCGGCTGGTGCTGCTGCACGGTCGCGCACAGCGCAACGCACGCCGCATCGAGGTGCGTCACAACCACATCAGGCTTGCCGGGCTGCCGGACCGCTTTGACAACTTCACGTTATTACAGCTGTCGGATCTGCATATCGATATGGCGGAGGACTTCTCGCATGTGCTGATCGAGGCGGTACGCGAGGTGGATTACGACCTGTGCGTCCTCACCGGTGATTTCAGGGGAGATACCTACGGGCCCTACGAGGCGGCGCTCGCGGGCATGCGCCAGCTGCGTAGCCAGTTGCAGGGTGACGTCTACGCGGTGCTGGGTAATCATGACACCATCTGCATGGTGCCGGCACTGGAGGCAATGGGTATACGCATGTTGCTGAACGAGCAGGTCCAGCTGCAGCGCGACGACCAGGCCATCTACCTTGCTGGCATTGACGATCCGCATTATTACCGTGCCGACAATATCGAGAAGGCCGGCGATGCGATCCCCGAGGGCGCGGCGTCGATCCTGCTGGCCCATTCACCCGAAATTTACCGCCACGCGGCGCATGCCGGATTCGATCTCATGCTGTGTGGTCACACCCATGGCGGCCAGATCTGCTTGCCGGGTGGTGTGCCGATTATGTGCAATGCCGGTTGTCCGCGGGACTTCTGCCGCGGTCCCTGGGCCTATCAGGACCTGCAGGGTTACACCTCGGCGGGTTCCGGTGCCTGCGTTGTCGACCTGCGTCTCAATTGCCCGCCGGAGATCACCCTGCATCACCTGCATTGCGCCTAGGCGCGTACGCTGCGCAACAGGCTCGACAGCAGCAGATCGATAATAAGGAAGACAATCACCGCCGCGATCATGTCCAGCCAGCCGGCGCCCAGAACCGTTTGCAGGCCCCACAGGGGCAGCACCGTCTCCGGCAGTTGATCGAGCAGGGGGACGGATTTCCCCGAGGGGTGGCCCAGGCGTCGCTTGATGAAGCTGGAGCTGAGGTCACCCAGCATCGCAAGCGTGGCAAAGGCGACACCGGTCGCCATCGACAGCTGGAACAGCGGTGCCACCAGCCCGGTCACCAGCAGGGCGCTGAGCAGGCCATGCGCCGTCTTTGAGGGGCCGAACAACGGATTACCGTCCCACAGGCGCAAATGACCGTCCACGGGGCATTGCCAGCGTGAACCGAGCACCAGCCCGAGCAGTGCCGGGGTGCCGTTGGCAACCACAAGCAGGATTACCAGCTGGCTGACCATCCCTGATGACATAGGCAACTTCCCCTGATCCCGGTAGAGATATCTGTAAAGCCTAGTCGTTCAGACTGAAGGTCGCGAGTTTTGCGGGCGGGACTAAAAAAAACCCGCCATCAGGCGGGTTTAAAGGAGGTTGGTGTTTGGGCTAACACTCAGATATCAGGTGCTGCATATCAACTAGGTATTGTCGCTGTTGATCAATCCACGATAACGAGTCTGGATCATTGGCGGCAGCACGTTGTACGTCATCGATCTGGCGCTCTGCCTCTTCAAGGCGTTGCGCCTGCTCGGTCCTGCTCAGGCGTGTAAGCTGGTCTACATCGAAGAAAATGTTTTCCAACATAATCGCTCCTAGCCTCCAAGTACTGACCTACGACGGCATTCATTACGCCCGCAACGCCGGGGAGTGTCAACCACAATTGCTTGACGCGATTTATGTCCCGTGGGCAGGTCCGGATGTAGGATTTTGATTCTGCAGGTATATCGGGGGCAAAACTTTTTTGGATATTCCGGGCCATTCGGGAAATTATTTTATTTTTTCGTAACGTATTGTAATATAAGTTAATTATGGCGACATTCGCGGTTTCTAATATAATGCGCAATATAGAAATACAATATAAGTATCTGTAATTACTGTATGCATTAAATATTTAAAAAATTATTAAATAAGCTATTGCTTAAATAAGCGGAGGCTTATATTATTGTCCCTGTCATTGCTGACAAACATTTTTTAAAGCAGTTTATTCAACTTTAGATTGGAGAGCATAATGAAGAAACTTACTACGACAATTTTTGCTGCAGCTATTGTTGTTGCCACTACCTCTGCCCATGCA
>CAJQNP010000265.1 GCA_905479705.1 uncultured Gammaproteobacteria bacterium | reverse complement strand
GAGCTATCCTGACATCAGTATCGGCATGCTGCGCAGCCTGTCACTCAGGATACGCGAGGCAAATACCAGACTGTTGAACGCAGAAAACAAGTGACGCTGGAGCACTGACCATGACAGAAATACGGGCAAAACACCCTTCATTCAGGACACGGCTTCAGACCCTGCTCCTGCTCGTCAGCAGCTGCCTGCCCGGCGCTCAGGCAGCCACGCCCGGAGACACGCCCGGAGACACGCACAAAAACGATGCCGGATTCTTCGACATCCACGTCTGCAACTAGCCTGGGAAGCCAGCATTCTTCATGCCGCTATTTTCCATGGCACGCTTCAACAAAGTGTAATCCATTGAGGTACTCACCCCCACTGGAGAGCTGCTGATTGAACTCGACCTGGAACGCTTCCGCACTATCAAACGTGAGAAGAAACCGGACAAACGTGTCTTCATCAAGCAGCTGGATATCCCGGCAGATGCCGGGATGAATGGTACGCAGCAAACATTACCCTGACCAACGGTAAAGTTCACCGGGCTCGCGACTACGTCATTATTTCAAGACTGGCCAGCGCCAGAGGGCAGACTCCCGGCAATGACACTGAACTGCCACCCCCCCGAGAAGCTGACATGGAAAAGCGTTCCGGGGCAGCTTTCTACCAGGCATTCATCCGCGACCAGTGGGATAACAACAGCCTGATATACACCTCATCGCTGCTTGTCGACCCCGAACTCATTTTACCGAAAGACCTCATTGAACAAGGCAGTCATTACAGCTGGACAATCCATGCACGGGATACTAACGAAGACTTCAGACCGGGAGACTTTAACCAGGGATCGATGAGCAGGCCGGTATCGTTTCTGTCCGGCCATGAATTAATTGCAACTACTTCGAGGTATGCTCAAAGACGCCGTCCCAGCCCGGCCCGATGCCCTGCGACTGCAAAGTGCTGATGCGTTCCAGATAGAGACCAAATAACTTGCGCTCCGGCACAGCATCCTGCAATACCCGAAAAGCTGATTGCGCTTTTTCCACTGGGGATTGAACGCAGCCCAGCAAAGGGATCTGTTAATTACCAGCGCCCGGGGAGTTTCTGGTGGATCGTAACGCACTTGTTATGCACCGAAATATACCCCCCTGCTTTAAGATCTTTCAGAATGCGACTTACCATGGCACGCGAAGCGCCCACCATTTCTGCGATTTCCTGCTGTGTGATTCTGCCGGTCACCATTTCACCCTCTTTTTCCACTGCTTGCTGCAGCAATATGCGGGCAACCCGCCCGTAGACGTCCATCAGTGCCAGACTGCTGACATTCTTTGCCAGCATGCGCATACGCTGCGTCATCGGCTTGATGAGATTAATGGCAATTTCCGGATTGCGTGATAAACAGGTGAGAAAATCCTGTCGGGAGATAATCATGAATTTCGAGGCCTCGGTCGCCATCACGGATGCAACACGCGGCTGCTTGTCGATCAGGGCCAGGTCACCGAAGTAATCGCCGGCGCCCTGGTGATTCAGCACCGCCTCACGGCCATCTTCACCACTGACGAATACCTTTACCCGGCCGGAGAGGATCACATACAGCGAATAGCTTTCATCATCCTGACTGATAATAATGGCGTTTTTTCTGAACGACTTTACCGAACTGTGCTGCTCTATCTCGGCAAGTGATTCAGCCGACAGCCCGGAAAACAGGGGGACAGTCTCCAACATACGGATTTCTCTGTTTAAGCAGGATATTGTGCAGACCGGGCATACTGTTCTGGCATCCATATACCCGGACGAGGTGCTAGAATATGTCCATCCGCTGATATCTTGTCAAGACAAACATCACCCATCGCCGCCATGAAAGGAAAGCTTACAGAACCCCGCGTCATTACCGACTACCGGGGCGAACCGGTCTGCATACTGCCGACCGGGTTCTATTTCACAGACGAACGCTGGCAGGCCATCTGGCAGTGTTATGAAGAGAAAGCCCGGACACTGACACATGCAGACCTGCGCACACTGTTCCCGGATGAAAGCGCGCTGGAACCGCGTAGCGGCAGTTAAGTTAAGACCGGCTATCCGCCAGCGGCCCGCAGCGCCGCTATCCTTTCTTGCAGTGGCGGATGGCTCATAAAGAGTTTCTTTATTCCGCTTCCCAGGCCACCGGAAATACCAAAGGCAGCAAATTCACCGGGGAGATCATGCGGCTCGTGTCCGCGCTGCAGGGCCTGCAAGGCCGCAATCATCTTGTTACGCCCGGCCAGTGAGGCACCGCCGACATCGGCACGAAACTCACGTCGCCGTGAAAACCACATGACGATCATCGAGGCCAGAATCGACAGGAATATCTGGGCAACAATAGAAGTAACATAATAGGCCGGTCCGTAACCGCGCTCGGTCTTGAATACGACACGATCAACCACGTGGCCTATTACACGTGAAAGAAAAATCACAAAGGTGTTAATAACACCCTGAATCAGCCCCATGGTTACCATGTCGCCGTTACTGACGTGGGTGATTTCATGAGCCAGTACCGCCTCGATCTCGTCGCTGTTCATGTTTTTCAGCAAGCCCGCACTAACGGCGACCAGCGCATTATTGCGGCTCATGCCGGTTGCAAAGGCATTGGGTTCCGGTGTGTCAAATATGCCGACTTCAGGCATACCGATACCCGCCTGTTCGGCCTGGCGCTTGACAGTACTGACCAGCCACTGCTCGGTACTATTGGCCGGCTGCGCGATTATTTTTACACCCATGGAGCGTTTCGCCAGAAACTTGGACATCGCCAGCGAGATAAAAGAACCGCCAAAACCAATCACCGCAGACATCACCAGCAAGGCCTGCAGGTTCAGGTCCACGCCGTTTTCAGCCAGTATGCCTTCAAAGCCAAACATCTGAAAAACAATACTGATCAGCACCATGATGGCTGCATTTGTCGCCAAAAAAAGAACAATTCGCATCATAATCGGGCACCTTCCAGAGTTCAGGGATCAGCTTGTTAAAATGGCATGATACCTCCATGCCTGCCTGACTATAATGGAGACTTATCCGGAAAATTCAAGCCGGCAAGGAACTTCTGCCTTTCTGTGTTATCTTAACTACGTCTCTTGGGGGCGACCTGGCTTCGACGTGGGTTACAAAACCTGAGGTGCATGCCGAGGTGCAGGATACCTCGTAAATCCAT
>CAJQNP010000264.1 GCA_905479705.1 uncultured Gammaproteobacteria bacterium | reverse complement strand
CGGTGCTCAACTGGAAGCTCGGACCGGCCAACCTCGGCATGCTGGGAGAGGCAACTTCCAGCCTGATTTACGCGGTACTCGCCGTCCTGTATATGTTCCAGGCTTTACGCATCTACCAGATCAATGGCCATGTATTCAGGGAAGAGGTCCCCGAGATCGACCGTTACAAGTTCAAGCAGGTCGCGGTACTGGATCTGGCCTACATGGTGACCTTCGGGTCGGAGCTGGCCGTTGTGTCCATGTTGCCGCTGTTCTTCAAGGATACCTTTGACCTGTCACTGGTCGCCGCTGGCATGCTGGCTTCCGGTTATGCCTTCATGAACCTGGTCGCGCGTCCCAGTGGCGGCCTGATTAGTGATCGCTTTGGCCGCAAGAAGACCATGATGATCCTGCTGGTCGGGCTGACGGCCGGCTATCTGCTGATGGGATTGATCGATTCCAGCTGGCCGGTCCTGCTGGCGGTTGCCATCACCATGTTCTGTTCCTTCTTTGTGCAGTCCGGTGAGGGCGCGGTGTTCGCCATGGTACCGCTGGTGAAGCGGCGCCTGACCGGGCAGGTGGCAGGCATGGCCGGGGCCTACGGCAATGTGGGTGCGGTGAGCTTTCTTACCGTGCTGTCATTTGTATCAGAGCAGATGTTTTTCTTTGTCATTGCCGGTGCGGCCGTTTTCACACTGGCTATCGTTGCGTTGTTCCTGGATGAGCCGGAAGGTCACATGGCCGAGGTGTTGCCGGATGGTACCGTGCAGATGATCGAGGTGACCTGATTTTCGCGCCGGCAAGACGCTCCTGCGCCAACAGACGCTTTCATGCTGAATTATCCTGTAGGAGCGGCTGGTAGCCGCGAACAGCACGGGTTCTGAACAAATCACGCCTGCAAGGCATTCCTACACGTTATATTAGCCTTCATGTCTACCGCTCTGAAAATATCCTCGGGCCAGCACAGCGAGGCCGGCATCAAGGCCTCCAACGATGATGCCTGCGGTATCCGGGTGCCGGACGCTGCTTTACTGGGCACCAGGGGTATTGCTGCTGTGATTGCCGATGGCATGAGCGGCAGCGAGGCCGGTAAGGAAGCAGCCGCAGCCTGCGTGCGCGGGTTCCTGACGGATTATTTCACCACGCCGGATTCCTGGAGCACGGAGACAGCGGGTGCGAAAATTCTCTCGGCCCTGAATCGCTGGTTGTATGCACAGGGGCATCATCGCTACGAGTCAACGCGTGCCATGGTGACCACGCTCAGTGTGCTGGTGATCAAATCATCAACGGCGCACCTGTTCCACGTGGGTGATACCCGCATCTACCGGATGCGCCAGGGCAAGCTTGAATGTCTGACACATGATCACCGTGTGCATGTATCCGAAGACAAGAACTATCTGAGCCGTGCCATGGGTATCGAGCTCCACATGGAAATCGACTATCGCGCATTGCCTGTCGAGGTCGGTGATCTCTACCTGCTGACAACAGACGGTGTGCACGATTATCTGGATGATGCCGCGCTGGCGGGGTTTCTGTATGGCCAGCAGCAGGATCTCGATACGACGGCGCGTTCGATTGTAAGCCGTGCCCTGGAAGCCGGCAGTCATGATAATGTCTCGTGCGAAATCATCCGGGTCGAGGAGCTGCCGCACCGCGATGCGCACGAATTCTACCGGCAGTTCTCCGAACTGCCGTTCCCGCCAGCGCTGGAGACCGGCATGGTGCTGGACGGTTACGAAATCATTCGCGAGCTGCACGCCAGCAAGCGTACCCAGGTGTACCTGGCGCAGGACCGGGAAACGCATACCCGTGTCATTATGAAGACCCCGTCAGTTAACTATGATGATGACCCGGAATACATCGATCGTTTTCTGCACGAGGAGTGGGCCGGTCGCCGTATCAAGAACCAGCATGTCCTGAAGATTCTCAAGCCGCATGCCCGGCGCCAGTGTCTTTACTATGTCACTGAATATATCGAGGGACAGACCTTGCGCCAGTGGATGCATGACAATCCCCGGCCGGCAATTGAAGACGTGCGTAATATCGTTCAGCAAGTTGCTGCCGGTTTGCGCGCCTTTCACCGTCTCGAGATGATTCACCAGGATCTGAAGCCCGAGAACATCATGATTGATGAGCATGGCACGGTTAAGATTATTGATTTCGGTTCCACCAAGATCGCGGGAATCGAGGAGATCACCACGCCACTCGATCGGCAGAACATGCTTGGCACGCGTAACTACACGGCGCCGGAATATCTACAGGGGTTTGCCGGCAGCAATATATCGGACATCTATTCACTGGGTGTCATTGCCTATGAGATGCTTACCGGCGAGTTGCCCTACGGCAAGAAAGAATTGACGCTGCGCAGGCTGAAACGGGCGAGGTACCTGTCTGCGATGCAGGTAAATCCAGACATACCGCTGTGGATCGACCGGGCGCTTGAAAAGGCGACGTCGCTTGACCGCAGGCGGCGCTATACCCTGTTGTCAGAATTCACCCATGACCTGGCCCATCCCAACCCGGCGTTCGAAACCCGCGGTTCCGAGCCCCTGATCGAGCGCAACCCGTTGCTGCTGTGGAAAGGCATCGCGGCGTTGTTGTTCGTGCTCAACCTGTACTTGTTATACCGGTTGGCCTGCTGAGCCGGGTTATCGTGTTTTCCGGCGCTTGCATGCAAGCGCCGGCTTCCTCCCCCGGATCGGGCAGACCGGCGATGCGCCAGGCCTCGCGTTCACTGCCAAACAGTCTGCCCACACGGTGTTTTTCCATGTGGTGTTTGTGGCAGATGTGGCTGAACGCGGGCTGGCGGCGGCATAGTCCCGGTTATGAACGCGCAGTTCGCGAATGATCACCCGGTGTTCGTAAGTGAACCCGGGCAGGCCATCCGGCGTGCAATTCCTGACGCGGTAAACATGCTCCAGGATTCCGGGTCGAACAGAATTCCAGCTGTATCAAGCAGGGAATCAAGGTGACTGTATGCAGTGTCGGCTAATACCCCATGCCGGGTAGCAGAAATATCAGCGTGCATCAAACCTCCGCTGACTGGCCAGCTGCGGTCCTGTTTGTGTGCAACGCCTGTTCTCCGGGTTTGAACTAGACTCCATGTAGAAGGTGATTCGAGTGAAAGTGAGTGGAGGAGACACGCTATGCACAATCAAGATGTCAGAAACGGTTGGGAAAGCCTGCCGAACGGCTTCGACGTCGAGTTCAGGCACAGTATCCCGGTGAGGATTTCAGACAACGGCCATGGTATGACGGTGCCCGAAGAAGTGCTTGTTGAAGAGGTCAGTGCGCTTGGAAGGCTGCATGTATCACTGGGTGACTGGGAGTCCGGCGAGCGCACGGGCGAGCACGAGGCCAGCCTGACTGTGTCCGGCCAGGAGTTTTCAGAAGTGCTGAGAAGACTGGCGCTGTCATCGGCAGCATTGTTCGTTGAGCGTTACCACAAGACAGTCGATAAACGTGATGTCGATTGGGACCGGCTGGAATTCTTCAAGGACTTCAGAACCGCAATCAAGGCCTGTGGTCTCGCCCGGGGCGACGTTGACATGCAAAACCATTTCTATGATTACGTTGCTGCAATGCACCAGGAGGTCGAACGCCTGATGCAATCTGGCAAACAGCCATTGGTGGAACCGGAGTGATCCCTGGTCAGGGCGGCTGCCTTGATAATTTGTGGTGGCGGCATCCAGGGTATCTGCAGGCAGACTGCCGGCACATATCGATGCGCCGCACGCTCTGGTGTTTACCGGGTTGTGGGAGCACGACGTGGACGCGCTGCAGATGCCGGTAAGCGTCGAGCTGACTGAAGCCAACGGCGCGACCGGCATGAAACTGTTGCATGAAAGACTGCCCGGGGAAGCGGCGCGCGATCTGCACAACGCGGGCTGGACGGGCTGGCGTGCACGCCTGGCCGGGGTGGTTGGACAATGAAGTGATTCACTGTGTGAGGAAATTACAAGTACGAGGAGGACGTATGCGAAAACTAAAACAATATATGATGATCATGATGCTGGCGGTGTGCACACCTGTGCTGGCAGGGGAGAGTGGCGGCGATCATGCGCCCTATACCGGTTCAGCGGACTTTGAACGACTCAAGGGACTGGCTGGCACCTGGCAGGGTCGTACGCTCATGCAGGGAAAGCAAGAACCGGTACAGATCGAATACCGGGTTACCTCCGCCGGGAGCACGCTGGTAGAGACGATGTTTCCGGGGACGCCGAATGAGATGATCTCGGTCTACCATGACCAGGATGGCAGGCCCGGCATGACGCATTACTGTGCCATGAAGAACCGTCCCAACCTTGCCATGCATGCCAGCAATGAGAACAGGATTCACTTCAGGTTTAGCGGGGGCGACAGTGTGAACCCGGAGAAGGATGCGCACATGCATGAGCTCACCATACACTTTATCGACAAGGATACGATCGAGCAGGACTGGGTGATGTACCGGGACGGCAAGGCCGTTGAGGCAACCACGATCGCACTGAAACGGATCTAGAGACGGGCAGCATCATGCGCGTATGCCCGGCCTTTGCTAAACAACGGACCGGTCCAGCCTGCGGTAGTTGATCGCTTCTGTTAAATGGCCGGTCGTGATGTCTGTCGCAGCGTCCATGTCTGCAATCGTGCGCGCCAGTTTTATGATGCGGTGATAGGCGCGTGCTGACAGTTGCAGTTTATCCATGGCCTGCTGTAGTAACTGGCGGTCCTGTATGGCCAGCGCACAGGCCTGCTGCAGTTGCGGGTGTGTCAGTCGGCTGTTCAGGGTGCCGTTTCTTTCAAGCTGGCGCTGGCGCGCCCGGCAAACACGCTTGCGAACAACACGGCTGTGCTCTCCGGGTTGTCCCTCCATTTCGTTAAACGAGAGGCGTGGCACTTCCACGTGCATATCAATACGGTCCAGCAGTGGTCCGGATATCCGGTTGCGGTAGCGCTGGACCTGTTCGCTGCTGCAATGACAACGACCGGATGGGTCACCGAGGTAACCGCAGGGACAGGGATTCATGGCGGCAATCAACTGGAACGCCGCGGGAAATGTTGCCTGGCGTGCCGCACGCGAGATCATGATGTGGCCGCTTTCCAGGGGCTCGCGCAGGACCTCCAGCACCTTGCGGTCGAACTCGGGCAGTTCGTCGAGAAACAGCACGCCATGATGGGCCAGCGAGATTTCACCCGGACGCGGACTGGAGCCGCCACCGACCAGTGATACCGCCGAGGCCGTGTGATGCGGTGCGCGAAAGGCACGCTGCTTCCAGCGTGCCGTGTGGATCGGTTGCTGGCTGATCGAGGCCAGTGCGGCTGCCTCGAGCGCCTCGTCCTCGGTCATCTCCGGGAGGATGCCGGGCAGTCGGCTCGCCAGCAGTGACTTGCCGGTACCGGGCGGGCCCAGCATCAGCAGGCTGTGGCCACCGGCGGCCGCGATTTCAAGTGCGCGCCGCGCATGCTGCTGACCGCGTACATCCTGCAGGTCGGGTTGGCCGTGCGCAGTGTGAGTGACCGGCACCGGGGCACAATATTCCAGTCGTTCTGTTCCGGATAGATGTGCAGTCAGGGTGAGCAGGTGTTTGCCGGTGATCACCCGCACATCCTTTACCAGCGTCGCTTCAGCGACATTGTCAGGGGCAATTACCAGCGTGCGATCCAGCTTCGTCGTTTGCAGTGCCATCGGCAGTATGCCCTGCACGCCACGCAGTTCACCTGACAGTGCCAGTTCGGCGGCAAACTCGTAGTCCGCCAGTTCGCTGTCAGGGATTTGTTTTGATGCGGCAAGGATGCCAAGGGCGATGGCGAGGTCAAAGCGGCCGCCTTCCTTGGGAAGATCAGCGGGTGCCAGATTGATGGTGATGCGTCGCATCGGAAACTCGAACTGCGAATTGAGTATTGCACCGCGCACCCGGTCCTTGCTTTCCTTGACGGCCGTCTCCGGCAGGCCAACGATGGACATGCATGGCAGGCCGTTGGCGAGATGCACCTCGACCGTCACCAGTGGTGCATCCATGCCGACACCGGCGCGGCTGTAGAGGATGGCGAGCGACATGTGTGTCTATCCGTCAGCGGGGAGGGCAGGATAGACGGGCGGCTTGTTTGTG
>CAJQNP010000263.1 GCA_905479705.1 uncultured Gammaproteobacteria bacterium | reverse complement strand
ATTGGCGTTTTTGACCTTCCAGCATGTAAGCCTGCTTCAGCCCCTTTGTTGTTGCGGCAGCAGTACGTCTGATGGCTTCCCGGTACTGGTTGGCAATGATTACCTGTTTCAGGTTGTATTCAAACTCGGGAGGGCGTATTCCCTGATAACCGAGTATGCGTTCGTAGAGTGCTTTGGAAAAGACACCCTCTTCCTTGAAGGCATCGATTGCATTGATACGTGCGGCTACCAGTTGATTGCTTGCGGCAAAGCCTTCCGAGTCAGCGGCCTGTAATACCAGTTCCTCATTGATCAATTGCTGCAGGGCGTTTGCCTTGAGAATCTCTTCATTCAGTTGTGCCGGATCGTAATTTTCTCCCAGCATGTCCGCCATGCGTGTCCTCAGCTGCTGGTAGGCTCGCTGATGTCGTGCCAGTGAAATTTCCTGGTCGTTGACGGTGGCGGCATAGTTGGCTGCACTGCTCTGTAGATAGGAGTTGAGCCCAAAGAATGCAAATGCAACAAAAAGGATGCCGAGGATGATCCATCCCACAACACCCATAATGCGTTCTCGTATTGCCAGTAACATGATTAGTCTCTCGGGAAATAGCCGTAGCAATGCATCAGGCTGTGAGGTGTCAGTGCCTGGTTAACAAAGAAAGGGCACCTGGTTAAAGGTGCCCTTCTGTTAGCCAATATGGCGGAGTGGACGGGACTCGAACCCGCGACCCCCGGCGTGACAGGCCGGTATTCTAACCAGCTGAACTACCACTCCTATATCCTTGGTGGGTGCTGAGGGGATCGAACCCCCGACATTCGCCTTGTAAGGGCGACGCTCTCCCAGCTGAGCTAAGCACCCGAAGGCGCGCTAGTTTACGGCATCCTTGAATGCTTTGCCAGCCTTGAAGCCAGGTGATTTGGACGCCTTGATCTGAATTGTCTCGCCGGTCTGCGGATTACGGCCGCTCCTGGCTGCGCGTTCGCGTACCGTAAAGGTACCAAAGCCCACGAGGTTTACCTGATCCCCCTTGCCAAGCGTCTCAATGATGCTGTCCAGTACGGCATCAGTGGCACGTGTTGCATCGGCCTTGGAAAGGTCTGCACCACTGGCTACGGCGTCAATCAGTTCAGATTTATTCATATTTATATTCCTCGATTCTATGTCGTTGGGAAAAACAGGTGCTCTCAAAACTATCCGCCCGGTTTTCATGCCGGGTACCCCCTGTCATAAAGCAGGAGGTATTAAAGCACAGTTAATCCCAGCAAAAAACCCGCCGGCAGCCGATCATGGACCGGTCTGACGGCGGGTTTGAGGGGCCGCAGTCGGGCTTAGTGAGCTCTCAACGGCTTGTCCTTTGGCTTGGTTTTGCTTTTTGACGTCTTGGCTGTGGCCTGCTTGGGACCCGCCTCGGCCAGTGGTGTCGGTTGATGTGTCAGGGCCACTTCCAGGACCTGGTCGATCCAGCGCACTGGACGGATGTCCAGCTTGTCCTTGACGTTCTTCGGGATTTCCGCAAGATCTTTGCGATTTTCCTCAGGAATCAACACGATAGAGATTCCGCCCCGGTGTGCCGCGAGGAGTTTCTCCTTGAGGCCACCGATCGGCAGGACCTCGCCGCGCAGGGTGATTTCGCCCGTCATGGCAACGTCCGAGCGAACCGGGATGTCGGTGAGCGCAGAGACCAGTGCGGTACACATGCCCACGCCGGCACTCGGCCCGTCCTTCGGTGTGGCACCTTCAGGGACATGGATATGGATATCATATTTCTGGTAGAACTCGGGATCGATACCCAGTGCCCCGGAGCGGCTGCGTACAACCGTGGTGGCGGCGTGTATCGATTCCTGCATGACCTCACCCAGCTGGCCGGTGTGAATCATCTTGCCCTTGCCAGGCACCATGGTTGATTCGATCGTCAGTAATTCACCACCCACCTCGGTCCAGGCGAGTCCGGTGACCTGTCCGACCTGATCGTATTCCTCGGCAAGGCCGTAACGGAAACGCTTGACGCCCAGGTATTTCTCGATATTTCTCGGTGTAACGGAGACCTTTTTGCCTTTCTCGTGCAACACCAGTTCCTTGACGACCTTGCGGCATATCTTGGAAACCTCGCGTTCGAGGTTACGCACACCGGCTTCCCGCGTGTAGTAACGCACGATGTCGCGCATGGCATTTTCGCTGAGAGAAAGTTCACCTTCCTTCAGGCCATTGCTTTCAATCTGTTTCGGCAACAGGTAGCGCATGGCGATGTTGATCTTCTCGTCTTCCGTGTAGCCGGGAATCCGGATAACCTCCATGCGATCCAGTAGCGGACCCGGAATGTTCAGGGTATTTGCCGTGGCAACGAACATCACGTCCGACAGGTCGAAATCGACTTCCAGGTAATGGTCGTTGAAGGAATTGTTCTGCTCGGGGTCTAGCACTTCCAGCAACGCGGATGAAGGATCGCCGCGGAAATCCATGGACATCTTGTCCAGCTCATCCAGCAGAAACAGCGGGTTCCTTACACCCAGCTTGGACAGGTTCTGCACAATCTTGCCTGGCAGTGAACCAATATAGGTGCGGCGGTGGCCGCGAATTTCAGCTTCATCACGTACGCCACCCAGTGACATGCGCGTGAATTTACGTCCGGTTGCGCGTGCAATGGAACGTCCCAGAGATGTCTTGCCGACGCCGGGAGGTCCAACCAGGCAGAGGATAGGACCTTTCAGTTTCTTGACGCGCTGCTGCACAGCCAGGTACTCAAGGATACGCTCCTTGACCTTGTCCAGTCCGTAGTGATCTTCCTCAAGTACGGCCTCGGCTGCGGTGAGATCATGGCGAATCTTGGAACGCTTCTTCCAGGGAACACCGACCAGCCAGTCGATGTAGTTGCGAACGACGGTTGCCTCGGCGGACATCGGTGACATCATCTTCAGCTTGTTCATCTCGGAGGTGGCCTTTTCCTTGGCCTCCTTGCTCATGCCCGCCTTCTCGATCTTCTGTTCCAGTTCTTCAAGCTCGTTGGGGACATCATCCATGTCGCCAAGCTCTTTCTGGATGGCCTTCATCTGTTCGTTCAGGTAGTACTCGCGCTGGCTCTTCTCCATCTGCTGCTTGACGCGGCCGCGGATGCGCTTCTCGATCTGCATGATATCGATCTCGCCCTCGATCAGGACCATGAGGCGTTCCAGTCGCTCATGACTGCTGATGATCTCGAGAATCTTCTGCTTCTCTTCCAGCTTCAGGGACATGTGTGCGGCAATCGTGTCGGCAAGCCGGCCGGGTTCCTCGATGCCAGACAGGGAGGTCAGGATTTCGGGCGGGACCTTCTTGTTGAGTTTGACGTACTGTTCAAACATCGTCAGGAGTGATCGCGTCAGTACATCCAGTTCGCGCTCATTGTCGTCTTCTTCTTCATGTGACAGCGCCTCGACCTCTGCCGTAAAAAAGGCATCGGTACTTTCATAGCCGGTGACGCGCACGCGTTCGGCGCCCTCGACCAGCACCTTGACGGTGCCATCAGGGAGCTTCAAAAGCTGCAGGATGGTCGAGAGTGTACCGATTTCGTGTATATCCTCGACGGATGGGTCATCAATTTCGGCATTTTTCTGGGCCACCAGCAGGATCTTCTTGTCCTCCTGCATGGCAGTGTCCAGCGCATTAATGGATTTCTCTCGTCCGACGAACAGCGGGATCACCATGTGGGGATACACAACAACATCCCGTAGCGGCAAGACCGGTAAAGCGCCAGTGGCTTGATCTGTCATATCAGTGCCCATCCTTTTCTGTGTAAGTCGATTTTTCCGGGTTGCTGCAGTTTATCGGTCAGATAATTGACGGTAACTGCCATTTCCGGGGTCTCGCCTGTCAATCTGTGTGTGATTTGCTCGTTTCGGCAACCATGAATGACTTATATGGGGGCCTGATCTGGCACTTCAACCACAATAATTGACAGGTACAAACTATACAGCAAAGACCGTGCCAGACAGGCACTCAGACAAACTAACCAGCTAACTTGTTAGTTATTATGGAGATTTGAATTTACTCGGATGCGGCGATGGCATCCGGAGTGTCAATAATCATGTATGGCTTGGCGTCACCGACAATAACATTGTCATCAATGACCACTTTTCTGACGTTTTCCAGCGATGGTAGGTCATACATGGTGTCAAGCAGTACCTGTTCCAGAATGGTACGCAGACCGCGTGCACCGGTCTTCCTTTCCATGGCCTTGCGTGCGACGGCGCGCAGCGCCTCTTCCCGGAACTCGATTTCGCAGCCTTCCATATCAAACAGCTTCTCGTACTGCTTGGTGAGGGCATTTTTCGGTTCGGTGAGGATCTGTACCAGGGCGCCTTCGTCGAGTTCCTCGAGGGTTGCAACGACAGGGAGACGTCCAACGAATTCCGGTATCAGGCCGTACTTGATGAGATCCTGGGGTTCGACGTCATAGAGCACCTCGCCGAGATCCAGTTCCTCGTTCTTGCTCTTGATCTCCGCCGAGAAACCAATACCGCCCTTCTCGGAGCGACTGCGGATTATCTTGTCGAGTCCGGCAAAGGCACCGCCGACGATGAATAATATATTTGATGTATCGACCTGCAGGAATTCCTGCTGGGGATGCTTGCGTCCACCCTGCGGGGGTACCGAGGCAACGGTTCCTTCAATCAGTTTGAGCAGGGCCTGCTGCACACCCTCACCGGAAACGTCACGGGTAATGGAGGGGTTGTCCGATTTCCTTGAAATCTTGTCGATTTCATCGATGTAGACAATGCCCGTCTGGGCCTTGTCGACATCGTAATCACACTTTTGCAACAGTTTCTGGATGATGTTCTCAACATCTTCACCGACATAGCCTGCTTCCGTGAGCGTGGTTGCGTCGGCTATCGTAAAAGGCACATCCAGCAGGCGGGCCAGGGTTTCGGCGAGCAGTGTTTTGCCTGAACCGGTTGGTCCGATCAGCAGGATATTACTCTTTGAAAGCTCTACATCGTCTTTCTTGCCCTGGGCATCAAGACGCTTGTAGTGATTGTATACGGCAACGGAGAGCACGCGCTTGGCACGGAGCTGGCCGATAACGTATTCATTCAGAACTTCGTTGATTTCCTGGGGCTTGGGAAGTTTGTCGCCACCGGTCGTGGCCTTGTCCTGCATTTCTTCACGAATGATGTCGTTACACAGTTCGACGCATTCGTCACACACGAATACCGATGGGCCGGCAATCAGTTTTCTTACCTCGTGCTGGCTCTTGCCGCAAAAGGAACAGTAGAGCAGTTTACCGTCTTCGCCCTTGCCGTTACGTTCGTTGCTCATAAATACCCTCGCGTGTGTTTAACGGTATCCAGCTGCTGCCCATATGTATCATCAATTGTTATTATAAATCAACTCCTTCGATCCCGATTTGGTGAAATACACCATACCGTTTCCAAGGGTTTTGGTTCATTTCAACGGCTATCACGCCAGAGCCTGGACATTTACGAGTCCCCGTGTGTTCAACTGATGTCCGGGGTCGTCTCGTCTGTGCGTTCTTGAATAATCTCGTCGATCAGGCCATAGGCCTTGGCCTCTTCAGCCCCCATGAAGTTGTCACGATCAGTGTCGTTCTTGATCGTATCAATGGGTTGACCCGTGTGGTTGGCAAGTATCCGGTTGAGTTTTTCCCTGATCAGCAGGATTTCCCTGGCGTGAATGTCGATATCGGTGGCCTGCCCCTGGAAGCCGCCCAGAGGCTGGTGGATCATGACGCGGGAATGCGGCAGGCAATAACGCTTGCCCTTGGCGCCGCCGGTCAGCAGCAGTGCTCCCATGCTGGCGGCCTGACCGATGCACATGGTACTGACATCGGCCTTGATGAATTGCATGGTGTCGTAGACGGCAAGTCCGGCAGTCACGGAGCCGCCTGGTGAATTGATATACAGGTGAATGTCCTTGTCAGGGTTTTCCGATTCGAGGAATAGCATCTGCGCCACAATAACGTTGGCCATGTAATCCTCGACAGGGCCGACCATGAAGATGACGCGCTCCTTGAGGAGGCGTGAGTAGATATCATAGGAACGTTCACCCCGTGGCGTTTGCTCAACGACGATCGGGACAAGGTTCAGGGCCTGGGTATTCTGTGCGCCATGCATAGGGTTGTTATCGGTCATTTCCGGATTATCCTTGAGACTGTTTGGCTTCTTC
>CAJQNP010000262.1 GCA_905479705.1 uncultured Gammaproteobacteria bacterium | reverse complement strand
GAGCCTGAGCCACCGGACAATATTACTGGATAGAGAGTCATTAAACCGGTCCCTGATCGTTGTGGAGATCAATTATATTAGGTGTGGTGTCAAATCTCCCTAATAATCGACGTCCGGGGCCGAAAATTGAATGACCCTGTTCCCCTGGCTGAAACCTTGCCAGCACGGGGGCGGGCCACCAGGGCACTGTGCCGTGGCCCGGGGAAACAGCAACATTAAAAAGCCCTTTAATCTGTTGTTTGGATTGAGCTTTTTAAACATGCCACATGTGTTTCGCCATATCCAGCCATGACGACCCCGGCAGTGTGCCGGGGTCGCGGCAATCATGCCCTACTCCGCGTGCACCGCTCCAACAGCCAGATTATCGCGGTTCTTCTCTACGGTACTCGCACCAATCCCCTTGACGTTGGAAAGATCTTCAACGCGCTGAAACGGGCCATGGGTTTCCCGGTAGGCAACGATCGTCGCTGCCTTCACCTCACCTACACCGTTCATGGCGCTGGCCAGCGCAGCAGCGTCGGCGGTATTGATATCGACCGGCCCGGCGCTGGCCGGCATTGCAAGAAATAATGTCGCAGAAACCGCGAGCGAAATGAGTAGTCGTGTAAATGTGTGCATCCTGCCTCCTGTTGATTCATCCATGGTTGGTTAAACACCGGGAACGTTCGCCCGGTTTTCCCGGTTAACGCCCCGCCACAGACACAATGCCAACAGCTGCGGCTAGACTAAAGCAGGCAGTTCTGAATTGATTGTCCGTAAAACGCCCACCGGATCGTCAGCCTGGGTTACCGGCCGGCCGATCACCAGGTAATCGGAACCGTTCGAGACGGCATCAACCGGCGTCATGATACGTCGCTGATCATCGGCCTGACTGCCTGCCGGTCGAATACCGGGGGTTACCAGCTTGAAGTCACGCTCCAGTTCGGCGCGCAACGGCGTCACTTCCCTTGATGAACACACGATGCCATCGAGACCGGACTGCTGCGCAAGCCTTGCAAGCCGCATCACGTTTTCAAGCGGTGAACCGGCAAGGCCGACCGCGGCCAGATCAGTTTCATCCATACTGGTTAATATGGTCACGGCGATTAACAGCGGAGAATGGCCGGCCCGGGATACTCCTTCACGGGCGGCCTCCAGCATGCGCGCACCGCCCAGTGCATGCACGTTGAGCATCCATACGCCGAGATCAGCAGCGGCGTGACAGGCACTGGCCACCGTGTTGGGAATGTCGTGGAACTTGAGGTCAAGGAAGACATCAAAACCCTGCCCGACCAGCGACTCCACCAGCTGTGGACCGGCACGGGTAAACAGCTCCTTGCCAACCTTGAGACGGCACAGTTCCGGACTTAGCTGTCCGACCAGCTGCAATGCAGCGTCTGCACCCGGGTAATCCAGTGCAACAATTATTCGTGATGTCGTCATATCCGTTATCAGTCGAGTGTTGAGGTGTCCGGGCTAGTCGCCTTCCACACCGTGTATCGGTTTAATGGTATTCCAGTGTTTGCAGCCGGGGCATTGCCAGTGCAGTGCCTTGCCGTAGAAGCCACAGTTGCGGCATTGATAGACCGGCTTGTTTGCCAGCAGCTGGTCTGTCATGTTTTTCAGGATCGTCAGGTTATCATGCGCCTCGCCCTCGCTGCGTGACAGGCTGAGATCGATAAAACGCGACAAGCCGCGCACAGACGGGCGCTTGCCCAGCTCACCGGCAATGAAACGCGCAGCCGACTCGCTGCCTTCCGCGCCACTGAGTATGTCTGCCAGCGCAAGCACCGGGGAGATGCCGGCATAGCGTGTAATGGCATCGTGCAGGTAATCAATAAAGGCCGCCTGCGTACCCAGCTCGACATGACAGTCATGCATATCGTCGAGGATCTCCGGTAATAACTCGATGTCGCGCTCCGCCACCTGCTCGAGGGCATCCAGTGCCGCACGGTAATCACCCTGCTGTCGTGCGATATTTGCTGCTATGAGTCGCTCGCGTGCACAGTGTGGAAAGTATTCACCGGCCTTTCTCAGTAACCTTGCCGCCTCATCGACCTTTTCCCTGGCCCGGGCATTCTCCGCCAGCTCGCAATAAAACTGTGCAATGACATAGCGGGCCGGTTGTTCACCGACGAAGCCCATCTGGTCAGCGATCTGTATCGCGTTCTTCCAGTCTTTCTCCTGCTGGTAGATATCCAGCAACAGCGGCAGCACGGTAGACAGGTGTACGTTGCTGTCGATCAGCTCCTTGAACAATCCCTCCGCACGATCGAACAGGCCCGCCTTCATATAGTCCTGTCCGAGCTCAAGAACCGCATCTGCACGCTGCTCGGAATTCAGCGAGGAACGTGCCATCAGGTTCTGGTGAATGCGAATGGCGCGATCTACCTCGCCACGTTTTCTGAACAGGTTGCCCAGTGCCAGATGGGTTTCAACGGTGTCGCTGTTGACCTCGAGCATGCGAATGAAGATATCAATCGCCTTGTCCTGCTCCTCATTGAGAAGATAGTTAAGCCCCTTGATGTATTCTTCCCCGAGCATGGAGTCAGAACAGCTGCCTGCCTTGCCCTTGCTTCGCTTTGCGGCGAACCAGCCAAACGCTGCGGCAACAGGTAACAGGAACCAGATCAGGTCTTGCATCAGGATTGAGTGGGCATGAAGACCGTGGTGACTGAAGACATCGACAGCCTCACGGTTTCAGTGTGTGATGTATACGGATGTGTCGGCCTGTTCATGACCCGTTGCCATGAACAACCCGGACCGGCAACAGCCGACCTTAAAAGGTCGGCGCGTCCAGGCCCTTCTCTCGAGCCAGTCCGGCATTAACGCGTTCCCGGAGCTCCTTGCCCGGCTTGAAATGGGGTACATGCTTTGCCGCCAGTGCGACCGAATCGCCGGTTTTCGGATTTCTGCCAATACGCGGCGGACGATAATGCAGGGAAAAACTGCCAAATCCCCTGATTTCAATCCGCTGCCCGGTAGCGAGTGCCCAGCTCATTTGTTCAAGCAGACTCTTGACCGCCAGTTCGACATCCTTGTGATTCAGATGTCCGTTTTTGGCCGCGAGTATCTCGATCAATTCAGACTTTGTCATTTTATCCACCAACCCGGATGATAATTTCCGTTCCTTTCAAAATCCGACGATTCAGTCATTGCCCCCCAGTACGGCGAGTGACTAGCTCTCGTCCCCATTCATGTGCTGCTTGAGCACATCCCCAAGATTTGTTGTGGCTTCAGCGGTGCCGGCACCGTAATCCTGCATCATGGCGGCCTCGTCTTCATGGTCCTTGGCCTTGATGGACAACATGATGGCGCGACTCTTGCGATCAACGCCCATGAACTTGGCTTCCACTTCATCACCGACACTCAGGATAGTGCGCGCATCCTCGATACGGTCGCGTGACAGTTCAGAGGCACGCAATGTGCCGTCTATGCCGTCGCCCAGATCAATGATGGCTGCCTTGGCGTCTACTTCCTTGACAGTACCCTTGACGATGCTGCCCTTGCCGTGTTCCGCGACAAAGTTGGAGAACGGGTCCTTCTCGAGCTGCTTGATGCCCAGTGAAATGCGCTCACGCTCGGGATCAACCGAAAGCACCACGGCCTCGATTTCATCACCCTTGGAGAACTTGCGCACGGCCTCTTCGCCCGGTTCGTGCCAGGAGATATCGGAGAGGTGAACAAGGCCATCGATCTCGCCGTCCATGCCAATGAAAATACCGAAGTCGGTAATGGACTTGATGGTACCCTTGACGACGTCGCCCTTGTTACGGGTTGCACCGAACTCGTCCCACGGATTCGGGTAGCACTGCTTGATACCCAGGGAAATACGCCGACGTTCCTCGTCGATATCAAGCACCATCACCTCGACTTCCTGGCCGATGTGCACCATCTTCGACGGGTTGACGTTCTTGTTGGTCCAGTCCATTTCAGAAACATGCACCAGGCCTTCTACACCCTCCTCGATTTCCACGAAGCAGCCGTAGTCAGCGATGTTGGTTACCTTGCCGAACAGACGTGAATTAGCGGGATAACGGCGCGCCAGGTCGGCCCACGGATCGGTACCCAGCTGTTTCATACCCAGTGACACGCGATTGCGTTCACGGTCAAACTTGAGCACCTTGACGTCGATTTCATCACCGACGTTAACAATCTCGGACGGATGCTTGACACGCTTCCATGCCATGTCCGTGATGTGCAGCAGGCCATCGATACCACCGAGGTCGACGAATACACCGTAATCGGTGAGGTTCTTGACGATACCCTTGACGGTAATGCCTTCCTGCAGACTTTCCAGCAGTGCCTCGCGTTCTGCACTGAATTCGGTTTCAACCACGGCGCGGCGCGACACCACGACGTTGTTACGACGCTGGTCGAGCTTGATCAGTTTGAATTCCAGTTCCTTGCCTTCAAGGAATACCGGGTCGCGCACCGGTCGTACATCAACCAGCGAGCCCGGCAGGAAGGCACGAATCTCTTCAATATCAACAGTAAAGCCGCCCTTGACCTTGCCACTGATGACACCCTTGACGATGTCTTCGTTTTCGTACGCCTTCTCGAGACGGCGCCATACCTCATCGCGTTTTGCCTTTTCACGGGAGAGCCGTGTTTCGCCAAAGCCGTCTTCCACGGCTTCCAGGGAGACTTCAACCTCGTCACCCACTTCAATCTCAACTTCACCGGCCGCATTCTTGAATTCGTCGATCGGGATAATGCCCTCGGACTTCAGCCCGGCATTCACAATCACACTATCTGATTGAATATCAACAACTGTCCCGGTTACTACCGCACCACGCGTCATATTCTGGTTCGCGAGGCTCTCTTCAAACATTTCAGCAAAACTTTCAGTCATGGGAAACTTCATCCTGGACCGTTAAGGCACGGCCCTTTATCTAATAAGCCGCAGCATCTGGCGACGCCGCAGGTCAGGTTAAAAGACTTGGCCGGCATGCATGCCTGGCCAAATGGAGCTGTGATTATACGTGTATCTGCTTAATTGTACAGGGAATTTCATAAGACCGCATGAGCGGCATCGAGCACCTGCTGGAGGGTCTCGGCTTCACCGAGATCACTGTTGTCCACCACCAGGGCGGTAGCGGCCGGCTTGAGGGGCGAGGCCTTGCGCCCTGAATCGCGCGCATCACGGGCCTCGACCTCCTTTATCAGGGACGCTAGGTCTGCCTGAAATCCCTTATTTATCAATTGCTTGTATCGCCTTTCGGCACGCACATCGGGACGCGCCGTCAGGTAAAGCTTGAGGACGGCATCCGGGAACACCACCGTGCCCATGTCACGCCCGTCTGCCACCAGCCCCGGTGACTGGCGATAGTGTCGTTGCCAGGCCAGCAGGGCCGCGCGTACCGCCGGCAGGGCTGCAACCCGGGAGGCGGCATCGGCACAGCCCTCTGTGCGCAGCGCGTCACTGACATCCTTTCCGTAGAGTTCGATCACCGGATTGTCCTGCGTCGGCAAGCGGTAATCGTGACTCAGGCGTTCGGCGAGTGCCGTCAACGCCGCTTCGTCAGTGAGATCGAGTGATTCCTGCAAGGCCGCGTAGGCCAGCAAGCGATACAGCGAACCGCTGTCGAGGTGGTGCCAGCCGAGCTCCCCGGCAAGGGCCTGGCTGATGGTGCCCTTGCCCGACCCACTGGGGCCGTCAACGGTGATGACCGCAATGGATGGTGGTGTGCTGTCGGCGTGCATCAAGCGACTACCCGCTACAACACTTCGACCTGCAGTCCCGCGCGACTTGCCTGCTCGACAAATCCGGGGAACGAGGTATTCACATTGGCACAATCTGAAATCTCGATAGCACCCTGTGCGCGCAGTGCCGCCATGGCGAATGACATGGCAATGCGGTGATCACCATGACTGTCCACGCGGCCAGTACCGATATCACCGCCCTCGATGATCATGCCATCGGCTGTTGCCTGTGCGTTCACACCGAGTGCCTGCAGGCCGTCAGCCATCACCTGGATGCGGTCACTCTCCTTGACGCGCAACTCCTCGGCACCGGTGAGTAGCGTGCGACCCTGTGCACAGGCAGCGGCGACAAAGATCGCCGGGAATTCGTCGATGGCCAGCGGCACCAGTTCCGGGGGAATATCGATCCCGCGCAGTTGTGCTGACTGAATGCGCAGATCGGCAACCGGCTCACCCCCCACATCTCGCTGGTTTGAAACGGTTATGTCGGCCCCCATGCGTTGCAGGATATCGATGACACCGGTTCGCGTCGGGTTCATGCCGACATGTTCCAGCAGCAGGTCCGAGCCCGGCGCGATACTGGCGCCCACCAGGAAGAAGGCCGCCGAGGAAATATCCGCCGGTACGTCGATACTGATACCACGCAAGCGATGCCCGCCCTCGATACATACCCGGGCCCCGTCACGTTCCAGCGGATACCCCATACCGGAGAGCATGCGCTCGGTATGATCGCGTGTCGGCGCCGGCTCGGTGACGCAGGTCTGCCCGCTGGCATACAGGCCGGCCAGCAACAGGCTCGATTTCACCTGCGCACTGGCAACCGGCATGTGGTACTGGATACCGTCCAGCGTTGCGCCACCATGAATCAGCAACGGCGCGGTACCCTCAGCCGTTGCGTCAATGTGTGCACCCATGGAGGTCAGCGGTGCAGTCACCCGCTTCATCGGTCGACCCGACAGCGAGGCATCGCCGGTCAGGGTGGTTGAAAAGGCCTGCCCTGCCAGCAACCCCGACATCAATCGCATGGACGTACCCGAGTTGCCCAGGTACAGGTGTCCGTCCGGTTGCTGCAGGCCGTGCAGACCAACGCCTTCTATATGCACACGGCCGTCATGCGGGCCATCGATCTGCACACCCATGGCCCGGAATGCCGACAAGGTCGCAAGACTGTCCTCGCCTTCCAGAAAACCGCTGACATCAGTACGGCCCTCGGCCAGCGAACCGAGCATGATGGAGCGATGCGAGATCGACTTGTCACCAGGCACCCGCAGGCGCCCACCGAGTTGCCCGCCGGGCGTTACCCTGAAACGAACATCATTGCTGCCAGACATCATGGCCTCTTGTGTATGTTATTTTGTTGTTCATCAACCGGACCTTCCCTGCTTGTCGATGTAGCGATCGCGTGCCGCCCTGGCGCGTGAAAATATGTCGAGTAATCGTTCGCCATCCTGGTTCTGAATTGCCTCGCTGACACTTTGCAGGTCAGCAATATAGTGCTCAATCATGAGCTGAATGGCATCGCCGTTGGCAACACAGATATCGCGCCACATCACCGGGTCGCTGGACGCAATGCGGGTAAAATCGCGAAAGCCGCCCGCTGCATAATCGAACACCTCGTCAGTCTCATCCAGCCGGGACAGGGTATCCACCAGCGAAAAGGCCAGCACATGCGGCAGGTGGCTGGTCGCCGCGAGCACCGCATCATGATGTACCGGGTCCATGGACACGACCTGCGCACCGGCTGCCTGCCACATCTCGCGGACGCGATCCGTCGCGTTGGCAGCCGTCGCGGGCAATGGCGTCAGGATGACACGCCGGTCGACATACAGGCTCGAAAACGAGGCCTCGACGCCACTCTGCTCCGTCCCCGCGATAGGGTGCCCCGGTACAAAAAACTCCGGGACATGCCCGAACGCGCGCTGCGCCGCCTCAATGACACTGCCCTTGGCACTACCGGCATCGGTGAGCACCGCGTGCTTCTCGAGCTGCCCCCTGATGCCTGCGAAGACCGCTTCCATGGCACCCAGTGGCACACAGACCACCACCATGTCCGCACCCGCGACGGCCCGTGCCAGGTCGGTTTCAAAACGATCGATCACACCCAGATCAACGGCAGTCTGCAGGTTGCCAGCATTGCGCCCTGCACCCACGACTTCCTGGCAGGCACCGGCCTCGCGCAGTGCACGTGCCAGCGAGCCACCAATGAGGCCAACCCCGATAATGCACAACCGTTCAATCATGCAACACCTGCTCCAGCGCGTTGAGGAAACGTGCGTTCTCGTCGGCACGTCCAACGGTCACGCGTAGATGGTTCGGCATGCCATAGTTCGCCACCGGACGCACGATGATGCCCCTTTGCAACAACGCCTCGTAGACGTCTGCACCCGAACGTCCGGTATCGACGCAGACAAAGTTACCAACCGACTCTATATACGACAGCCCCAGCGCGTCAAACCCGGCCACCAGCCGGGACATCCCCTCGCGGTTGCGCTGGACGCAGCGTTGCAGGTGGTCTTCATCACCGAGCGCCGCCAGTGCAGCCGCCTGGGCGACGCTGTTGACATTGAAGGGCTGGCGCACACGGTTTAGCAGGCCGGCAACGTCGGCATGCGACAGCGCATAACCGATACGCAGTCCAGCCAGACCGTAGGCCTTGGAGAAGGTGCGTGTCACGATCAGGTTAGGAAATCGCGACAGCCATGCAGAGGCATCGGGATATCCTTGCGCCTCGACGTACTCGAAATAGGCCTCGTCAACGACCACCATGACATGATCAGGCAGGGCGTTAATAAACGATTCAAGCGTCTCACTGTCGACCCAGGTACCGGTCGGATTATTCGGGTTGGCGATAAACACCAGTCGTGTTGCCGGTCCGACCAGGTCAAGCATTGCAGCAAGATCATGACCGTAGGCTGCACCCCTTTCACCATCATGTGCCGCCGAGATACTCGCCGTCGCACCCACGGCCTGCACGGCAAGCGGGTATACGGCAAAGGCATGCTGCGAAAAAACCGCTTCGTGTTGCGGCGTCAGGAAAATACGCACGATGATATCCAGCACATCGTTGGAGCCATTCCCCAGGGTGATACAGGCAGGATCAAGCTGGTGCTTCCGGGCAAGTGCCGCGGTCAACTGGTAACCACTGCCCTCCGGGTAGCGGGCAAGGTCCTGCAGGGCTTCACGGGCCGCCTCGATGGCAAGCGGAGCCGGACCAAACGGGTTTTCATTGGAGGCCAGTTTGACCGCGTTTCGTATACCGTATTCGCGCTCCAGCTCGGCAACCGGTTTGCCGGGTGAATACGGCTGCAGGGCACGCACACCGGGTACGGCGAGATCCAGAAAGTTGTTAATGGATGCTGGCATAAACGTGAACCTGTTATTCGCGGTTACAAGCCGCTCCTGCAGCAATGAGTAACACCTGCAGGAGCGGCTTGTAACCGCGAACATGTTTTCTATATAACGGCCTTCGGGTAGGAGCCCAGCACCTTCACGGCAAAGGTTTCCTGTTGCAGCGCGGCCAGCGCAGCCGCAACCTCGTCATCATCACGGTGACCATCGACATCGATGTAGAAAACATATTCCCACATCGCCTGCCGCGAGGGTCGCGACTCGATACGCGTCATACTGATGCCATGTCTGGCTATGGGTTGCAGCATCGCGGCCAGCGCACCGGGCTTGTTATTGATCGATACCAGTAACGAGGTCTTGTCATTGCCGCTGGGCAATGCGGCCTGGGGGCCGATCACGAGGAAACGCGTGGTGTTGTCCGGGCGATCCTCGATGTTGTGCTGGCGTACCTCAAGACCGTAAATTTCAGCGGCCATGTCGCTGGCAATGGCTGCCGCGTCACCGGCGTCGCGCACCAGTCGCGCCGCCTCGGCGTTGCTGCCGACCGCAACGTGCTCCGCGCCGGGCAGGTTGGCTTCCAGCCAGCCCCGGCACTGTGCCAGTGCCTGCTGGTGTGCCAGCACGCGCCTGATCGTGACATTGCCATCCCTGACCAGCAAGTGATGATGTATGCGCAACTCGACTTCACCGCAAATGGACAGCTGCGAACCCTGGAACAGGTCGAGGGTATGACTGATCACGCCTTCAGTGGAATTCTCCACCGGCACCACACCGTAATTCGCTGCGCCGGCAGCGACCTCGCGAAACACGTCATCAAGACTGTCGAGCGCCAGTGTATTTACCGAGTGACCGAACTGTTTTAGCGCGGCCGCCTGTGTAAAGGTTCCCTGCGGACCCAGGTAGGCGATGGTCAGCGGTTTCTCCAGCGCAAGGCAGGCCGACATGATCTCGCGGAACAGCCGTACCATTTCCTCGGCAGGCAACGGCCCTTCATTGCGATCGCTGACACGACGCAGGATGGCAGCCTCGCGCTCCGGGCGGTAAAAGTGGGTGTCCTCGCCCTGCCCGGCCTTGACCTCGGCCACCTCGGCAGCGCACCCGGCGCGCGCATTAATCAATGACTGTATCTGTTCGTCCAGTGCATCGATCCGGCCACGCAGTTCTTCAAGTTTTTTATCGGCGTTCATATTCATCCAGGGCAGAGTGTACCTGCAGCCAGTGCATCACGTCAGACCGGCTACGGCGCCCGAACGTTGAGCACACCGTGGATGCCCCGCATCTGCTCCAGGCAACCGGCCTTGATTTCCGCCTGCACGTCAACCAGCGTATAGGCCAGATCGTCTCTCGACTTGTTAAGCATGTCCAGGATATTCAGCCCGGAATCGGCCAGGCAGGTGGAAATCTGGCCCAGCATGTTCGGAACATTTTCATTGACGACCGCCACCCGGAAATTACCGTTACGCGGCATGTGCAGCTCGGGAAAATTGACCGAGTTTCTGACATTGCCGTTCTCGAGAAAATCCCGCACTTCATCCGCAACCATCACGGCACAGTTTTCCTCGGCCTGCTGCGTGGACGCCCCCAGGTGTGGCAGGGTAATCACGCGCGGGTGGTTCTTCAGCAGGTTGCTGGGGAAATCGCACACGTAGGAATACACCTTGCCCGCATCGATAGCCTCAACCACGGCGGCATCATCGACGACACCGTCACGCGAGAAGTTGAGGATGACCGCGTTATCCTTGATCAGCTTCAAGCGCTCGGCGTTGATCATGTTGCGCGTGGCGTCGACCAGCGGCACATGGAACGAGACGTAATCAGCATTTGCCAGCAACTCCTCGATACTCGCCGCCTGGCGCACGTCCGAGGACATCTCCCAGGCACGCTTGACGGTGATATCGGGATCAAAACCGATGACATTCATGCCCAGCGCATGAGCGCCGTTGGCTACCTGCACACCAATGGCACCAAGCCCGACGACACCGAGGATCTTGCCTGGCAGTTCAAACCCGACAAACTGTTTCTTCCCCGCCTCGACGGCCTTGTGTATCGCCGTGTCGTCGCCTTCAAGCGAGCGGGAAAAGTCCCATGCCTGGCACAGGTTGCGGGAAGCAATCAGCATGCCGGCGACAACCAGCTCCTTCACTGCATTGGCATTGGCACCGGGCGCATTGAAGACCGGTATCCCGGCCTTGCTCATGCGATCAACCGGGATATTGTTGACACCGGCGCCGGCACGACCAATCGCCTTGACGGATTCCGGCAGCTGCATTTCATGCATGTTGAAAGAGCGCAACAGGATGGCGTCAGGGTGCTGGATCTCGGAAGCCACCTCGTAGGCATCACGCGGGAAGCGCTCGAGACCGACCGGTGAAATGTTATTCAGTGTGAGAATCTTGCGCATTACTGTGTTGTGCCCGTAAAAATAAAGTAACGACTCTGTTAGCGGCGCCTAGGCCCGGGTACGCTCGAACTCGCTCATGAAGTCAATCAAGGCGGCCACGCCGGATTCCGGTATGGCGTTGTAGATACTCGCACGCATGCCACCCACGGAGCGATGTCCCTTGAGGTTCAGCAGACCGGCCGACCTGGCCTGTTCCAGGAATTCCGCGTCGAGACCGGCATCGGCCAGTGTAAACGGCACATTCATCCACGAGCGGCAGTCGCTCGCAACGGGGCTGCTGTAAAAACCGGAAGCCTCGATGGCGTCATAGAGGCGCTGCGCCTTGCGCTGGTTAACCTCGGCGATCGCGGTCACGCCACCCTGCTGCTTCAGCCACTTGAAAACCAGGCCAGCCAGATACCAGCTATAGGTCGGCGGTGTATTCAGCATGGAGTCGTTATCGGCATGCCTGCGGTAATCAAACATGGTCGGCGTGCCCGGGATCGTCTCCCCTGCTAGATCCTCACGCACGATCACCACGGTCAGGCCCGCCGGTCCAATATTCTTCTGCGCGCCGGCATAGATCACGCCATAGCGCGACACATCCAGCGGACGTGACAGGATGGTCGAGGACATGTCCGCGACCAGCGGCACATCGCCACTGTCAGGAATCCAGTGAAACTCGACACCACCGATGGTTTCATTCGGCGTGTAGTGCAGGTAGGCGGCATCCTT
>CAJQNP010000261.1 GCA_905479705.1 uncultured Gammaproteobacteria bacterium | reverse complement strand
CCGATCGCCGGACCGGCGAAACCGGGCCGTGAATTGATGAAGTTGTTAAAGCCGTTTGTCTACCGGCGCTATCTCGATTTCAGTGCCTTTGAATCACTGCGCAACCTCAAGGAGCAGATCGTCCGCGAGGTGGAACGCAAGGGTATGCAGGACAATATCAAGCTCGGTCCCGGCGGTATTCGCGAGATCGAGTTTATTGCGCAGGCCTTTCAGCTGGTGCGCGGCGGGCGCCAGCCCCTGTTGCAACAGCACAGCGTGCTGCAGATCCTCGATGCGCTGGCCTTGCTGGGTTATCTGCCTGCACATGCCAGCCTGCAACTCAGCGAGGCCTACCAGTTTCTGCGGCGTGCCGAGAACCGCCTGCAGGCCTTTGCCGACCAGCAGGTGCACGAGCTGCCGGAACACGATATCGGCAAGATCCGGCTGGCCTATGCCATGGGTTTTCCCGACTGGGAGTCCTTTGAAAAGGTACTCACGCTACATCGACAGAACGTGCAGGAGCATTTCGAGCAGGTGTTTGCCGATCCCGGGAGCCGGTCATCCGGTACCCAGAGAGATGAAGTCGCCGGCCTGGGCGAGGTATGGAAGGGTGAACTCGATCCTGCAGAGTCCACTGCCGCGCTGCAGGCCGCAGGCTTCGAGGAGGCGAAGGAGACCCACCGCTGGCTGAACGAGTTTCGTTCCGGCCCGGTGACCCGCCACCTCGGCGAGCAGGGCCGGCAACGTTTTGATGAATTGATGCCACGGGTGCTGCAGTCGGTTGCTGCCGGTGAGTCGGCCTCGCTGACGGTGCTCAAGCGTCTCGGTGAGTTGTTCGAGGCAGTTGCCGGGCGCACCACTTACCTGTCGCTGTTGCTGGAAAACCCGATGGCGTTGTCGCAGCTGACGCAGCTGTGTGCTGCCAGCAGCTGGGTTGCCGCGCAGCTCACACAGCACCCCATCCTGCTGGACGAGCTGCTGGATCCGCGTGCGCTGTATGACCCGCTCGACAAGGCCGGCCTGCAGGGCGTGCTCGATGTGCGTCTCGCGGGCATCCCCGCGGATGATCTCGAACAGCAAATGGACCAGTTGCGGCAGTTCAAGCAGGCCTCCGTCCTGCACGTGGCCGCGACCGATATCGTGGCGCAGCTGCCGTTGCCCAGGGTCGGTGACCACCTGACCTTTGTCGCGGAGACGGTGCTGGAGCGTGTGCTGCAGCAGGCCTGGGACCACCTGGTAGAGCGCCACGGCCTGCCGGGCTATATTCGCCACGGCAAGCTGCGCGAGGCGCGCTTCGCTATCGTGGGCTACGGCAAGCTGGGTGGTTTCGAGCTCGGTTACGGCTCGGACCTCGATGTCGTGTTTCTGCATGACAGCAGCGGTAACGAGCAGCACACCGCCGGCCCCAGGGTCATCGACAATAATGAATTCTTCACCCGCCTGAGCCAGCGCATCATCCATTACCTGAATACCTATACCTCGGCCGGCATCCTCTACGAGGTCGATATGCGGCTGCGCCCCAACGGCGCCTCCGGACTGCTGGTCAGCAGCCTCGATGCCTTTGCGGAATACCAGCGGCGCAGTGCGTGGACCTGGGAGAACCAAGCACTGGTACGTGCCCGCGTGGTAGCCGGCAGCAAGCAGATCGTGCGCCAGTTCGAGCGCATCCGTTCCGGGGTGCTGGGGCGTCCCCGCGAGGCGCTGAAATTACACAGGGAAGTCAGGGAGATGCGTTACCGAATGCGCGGCGAGCTGGACAAGAGCAACGACCGCCAGGTAGACCTGAAACAGTGTCGCGGCGGTATCGTTGATATTGAATTTATGGTTCAATGTGGCGTTCTGCTGTGGTCTGATGAACATTCGGAGTTACTCGGGTACACGGACAATCTGCGACTGCTGGACGCGTTCGCTCGTGCGGGACTGATGCCCGAAGACGACGCGACGCAACTGGCCGATGCCTATTGTGCGATCCGTCACCACCTCAACCACCTCGCCCTGCAGGAACAGCCGGGCGTCGCCGGCCATGATGTGCTGGTGGAACAGCGTACTGCCGTGGCGTACCTGTGGGACCGGTTCATGGGTTAGGAGTAATCCCATAAAAATATCGCCACGGAAGCATACGGAATTACACGGAAGACTGTGAAAACAGGCTAGTAATAGCCACAAAATCCACGAAATCCACTGAAAGATAAATACGAAAAAACATTTTCCGTGTTTTTCCGTGGATTCCGTGGCCAATTGAAGATTTCAGGAGATTGAAGTATGTCAATGGCGGACCGTGACGGCGTCATCTGGATGGATGGCGAGCTCGTACCCTGGCGCGAGGCAAAGATCCATGTGCTGACCCATACCCTGCATTACGGCATGGGTGTATTCGAGGGCGTACGCGCCTACAAGACCGACAGGGGCACGGCGATCTTTCGCCTGCAGGAACACACCGACCGCTTGTTCGGCTCGGCGCACATCATGATGATGAAGGTTGTGCAGGACAAGGCCGAGATCAACGAGGCGCAGAAGACCGTGGTGCGCGACAACGGCCTGGAGACGGCCTACATCCGTCCGCTGTTTTTTTACGGCTCGGAGGGCATGGGCCTGCGTGCCGACAACCTGCGGGTGCATGCGGCCGTTGCGGCCTGGGAATGGGGCTCCTACCTGGGCGATGAAAACATGGAGAAGGGCATACGCATCAGGACCTCGTCGTACACGCGTCACCACGTCAACATCACCATGTGCAAGTCAAAGGCGACCGGCAACTACATCAATTCCATGCTGGCACTGACCGAGGCGCTGCAGTCCGGTTATGACGAGGCCATGCTGCTGGATGATCACGGTTTTGTCGCCGAGGGCAGTGGCGAGAATATCTTTATTGTACGCAATGGCGTGGTCTATACGCCGGATACCAGTTCCGCGCTGGAGGGTATCACCCGTGACACGCTCATGACGCTGGCGGCCGATAGCGGAGTCGAGGTCGTGGAAAAACGCATTTCGCGTGACGAGGTCTACCTGGCGGACGAGGCGTTCTTCACCGGTACCGCGGCCGAGGTGACCCCGATTCGCGAGGTCGATGGCCGTGTCATTGGCGACGGCAAGCGTGGCCCGGTTACGGAAAAGTTGCAATCACTGTATTTTGACGTGGTGCATGGCAGGGTCGAGCGCTACAACGACTGGTTGACGGTGGTCTAGGCCGACCATAAACAGCGGTCGAATGAATTCGACCCTACAAAGAACACGGGGTGTTGTGCACGGTCCGTGAACTGGCCGATTGAATTCGATCCTGCAAGACACGGGGTGTTGTGCACGGCCTGTGAACTGGCCGAATGAATTCGACCCTAGAAGACACGGGGTGTTGTGCATGGCCTGTGGGTTGGTCGAATGAATTCGACCCTACAAAGAACACGGGGTGTTGTGCACGGCCTGTGAACTGGCCGATTGAATTCGACCCTGCAGGTTAATCCGGATTGTAGGGCCGAATTCATTCGGCCAGGTGTGCCACAAACAGCAGGCAATACGTTTTCATAACCCCGGCGGGGCTGGAGTCTTACCACCTTGTGATGAAGCTCGCATTCGTCCTCTTCAAGTACTTTCCCTACGGTGGCCTGCAGCGCGACATGCTGCGGATTGCGCAGGCCTGTCAGCAGCGCGGTTATGCCATCGATGTCTACACCCT
>CAJQNP010000260.1 GCA_905479705.1 uncultured Gammaproteobacteria bacterium | reverse complement strand
AGGCTGAAGAGAGATTTGTAGCCGCGCTCGGATTGCCAATTAGAGAGACAGTAACCCGGAATTGTTAAATGGACATGACCTACAAGACAGCGAAAACTGATTGCTTAAGCCGTGGTAAACATGTCCTATAATTCCTCTGCTTCGAGACTCGGTGGCAGCGATGAATCTGCAGGGGTTGAAGGTATTGACCTGGGTAATTGCTGGCGTGTGATCCTTCGTTACAAGTGGGCTATCCTCGGTCTTGTCTTCGCAGTCGGTTTCATTACTACTGTTTGGGCCTACTCGTTGCAGCCGGTTTATCGCTCCACCGCGACTCTCCTGATCGGTGGCAACGAGACCGTGTCGGTCTCCAGCAACAGCAATTCGCAGAGTTGGATCGATGCAGGAAAGTTCTTCGGCACGCAGTACGAGTTGCTCAAGTCTCGCAAGGTTGCCCGGACGGTGCTTGAAAGTCTGGAAACGGACCGGGCAGTGATTCTTTCCCACATGGAAGCGGATTCCCAATCCGTCTTTGACTGGCGTGGCTGGGTTCCCCAATCATGGTTGGGAGTGGCGGACCCCGTTGAGTTGCCCAGCGCAGAGTCTGATCCGGACAAGGGCTTGCTCAACTGGCTGCGTCATGGTCTTGAGGTGGTACCGGTGCGCGATACTTCTATAGTACAGGTCAGTTTTGAGGCACCTGAGCCGAAACTGGCTGCACGCGTCACCAATGCCTATACCAGTGCCTATCTCGATTACAATCTGAGGCAGCGAATTGAGTCCACGACCGAGGCCTCGCAATGGCTCGAAGGGCAGCTCGCAAAGGCGGAGGAGCAGGTTATGAAATCGGCCAAAACCCTGCGCCAGTTCAGGGAAGACGCGGGCCTGGCCGATGTGGCGGGGATGCAAAACGTGCAGACCGGATTACTCAAGGACCGCGCCGCCAGTCTTAGCGCGGCGCGTTTAGCAAGCAGCGAGGCAGAGGGCCTCTATCTACGGGCCGTGCGTTTGCAGAAAGAGGGGCAGATGGACAACATTCCCGAGGTGCTTGAAAACGCCCGGATCCAGCGCCTGCGCGATGAGGAAGAGCTTCTGGAACGCGAGATCCGCAGCAATTCAGAGCGCTATCAAGGTGATTATCCCGAGCTTGATGATTCCAGGAACAATCTCCGGGCTACACGCAAACAGATCAATGAGGCTTTAAACAAGATTGTCGAGGGTTTCAAGACCGACTTCGAGATTGCCCGTGATAACGAGATGCGGCTGGAGGCTGAGGTGCGGGCGCTTGAGGGTGGTATCCAGACGCTGGGTCATAAACAGGTGGAGGCCAGGGCGCTGGAACGTACGGTTGAGACGAACCGCCTCGCCTATGACGCGCTGCTGAATCAGTTAATGGAAACCCGTACACGCAACGCCGATACGGTGTCGACGATTGCCCGGATAATTGATCCTGCGGAAGCTGTTTTCATACCGGTCAAACCCAAAAAATCGCGGATGTTGGTGATTAGCCTGATACTTGCCCTGGTGGCTGGAGCAGGCATCGCCCTGATGAGGGATAAACTCGACAATACCCTGAAGAGCCGCGAGGATTTGCAGGATCGCCTTGGCGTCCCGGTACTGGGTGAACTGATGATGCTCAAGGGCAAACGCGCTGATGGGGCGCTCTTCACTCCGCATACGCAATTTCTGGACGAGCCAACATCAAGCTTTGCAGAAAGCATTCGTACCATCCGTACCGGTGTCGTACTTTCCAGTCTCGACCATCCACATCAGACCCTGGTGGTGACATCCACGGTGAACGGGGAAGGTAAGAGTACGGTCGCATTTAATCTTGCCCTGGCGCTGGGGCAACTGGGCAAGGTGCTGTTGATTGATGCCGACCTGCGCAATTCCGCACTGGCAACCTTGTTCGGGCTGGATCCCAGAACGCCCGGCTTGACGGACCTGGTGTCAGGTGCTGCCACAGTAGAGGAATGTGTTCATAAAAATCCCGAAGACGTTGATGTTTTGTTTGCCGGCAGCACGGTGCCACCGGACCCACTCAAGATACTTTCCTCGGAGCGTTTTTCGAAGTTGCTGGAAAAGGCGGCAGCCGACTATGATACGGTCGTCATCGATTCGGCTCCGGTGCAACTGGTAAGTGATGCCCGGGTACTGGCGACCAGGGCCACAGGCGTCATCTATGTGGCCAAGGCCGATGCAACAGCTCACCAGGTCGTGCGCTATGGGCTGGATGCATTGATTGATACAGGTACACCTCTGCTCGGTATCGTTTTGAATCAAATTAATCCCGACACGGCGCATGCCTACGGCAAATACAGGTATGGCTACTCCCGGTATGGCGGCTACGGCCACTACAGCTATGGCCATGATCCCGGGTCTGCAGAATCACCCGCAAATAATATTCACAAACTGGGTTAACACAGTATGCCCCGGCGCGTGACTATGCGTTTGCATAACCGCTGTAAGCAATCTTGCAGCAGCCGGAGAGGGCTGGAATGAAGCGATATATATAGCGTTTTATTTCTGTCGATAGAGGTCAGGGCGAGGGTGTTAAAATCAGCTTTCCCTTGACCCCACTCAAATAATAACGTCTAATTGATTGTTCGTTCAGCAGTTGAACAAAGCAGTGTCAGTCCTGAAATCCCGATAATAATTTCCAGTCGCGGCGTGTTTGAAATCACCATCTGATATGCTGTGTAAATCAACACGGTCTGGCGGTAGCGTATCTGAATTCATCAGAAGACAACCCTGGCAAGCATGTCCGGAACCTCTACAGGAGCGCTCATTCATTATGGAAGAAAAAAATGTACTGGCGATAATTCCCGCTCGCGGGGGTTCAAAAGGAATTCCCGGGAAAAATATAAAGAAGTTCGCCGGAAAACCTTTGATTGTTCATTCTATTGAAGCCTCGTTGAATTGCCCGCTTGTTACCAGGACAGTTGTATCCACTGATGATGACAAGATTGCCGAGATTGCCAAAGCTCATCGTGCTCAAGTAATCAAACGGCCCAGCGAACTTGCAGCAGATACCTCCCTGGTAATAGATGCCATGAGGTACACAGTTCGTAAAGTTGAGGAAGAAGGAGAAGATGTCGATATTGTGATCCTTCTTGAACCTACTTCACCATTAAGACGGATAGAAGACATTGAAAAATGCATACAGGTTCTGCTGGAAGACAAGGCAGATAGTGCCGCAACATTTACTAGTTCAGACGTATCTCCCAACAGGCTTTGGAGGGTTACAGACGATGTTGTTGAACCCTACATTGAAGGCGCTGTTCCGTGGTTGCCGAGACAAAAGCAACCCAAAGCATTTGAACTGACCGGCCAGATATATGCCATTAGCAAAAAAATCCTTTTTGAAAATGAGGATTCGATCTCAACTGTGTCAGGTAGGATATTCCCTGTTATCACGCCAAGAGAAACAGCCCTGGATATCGATACGGAACTTGATTTTATAGTAGCTGAAAAAGTTATGGAGCATTTCCAGCACAAAAATACAACACAACAGGAAAGTATCAGTGGCAAATAAAATGAAATCACTAAAAGGGCTGCTTAGCCTGGAAAACAAGACCGTGTTTATCACCGGGGGTGCCGGTCACCTCGGGACTGCGATGTGTGAAGCGCTTGCTGAACTGGGAGCAAACATAGTCATCGGGTCAAGAGACAGGGAAAAAAGCAATTCCATCACTAAAAAGTTGAGTGAGGAGTTTGGCATACAGGCATCCGGGGTGCAGCTGGACGTAACCAATCCGGAAAGTATTGAAGAAGCTTTATTGTTGATCGAAAAAGAGTACGGAGAGCTGGATATTCTGATCAATAACGCGTGGTCAGGAAAAAAGAACACGTTTGAATCCATCAGTATCGACGACTGGAAATATGATATTGATGTTTGCCTGAATGGTGTATTTTATACTGTAAAAAAAGCATTTCCTTACCTGAAGA
>CAJQNP010000259.1 GCA_905479705.1 uncultured Gammaproteobacteria bacterium | reverse complement strand
TGTCACTGACAATACTTGCCGCCTTGATACTGCCACTCATGGCGAACAGGGTAATGGCGCATACAATGTCCAGCAACAGGGGTTTATTCATAGAGAATTCCGTCAATCCATGGCAGACGCAATCATTATTCTTGACAGTAAGACCTATCGTAGCCGAGCAGGCGGAGATATTATGGAACATACGTATCAACAGCCGACATGGCGTCGATCTGTTTAACCGGCAACCAAAAGCCTATGTTCGGAAAAACCGAGAATCCTGATAAACCCGCAATAGCAGAACCCCTTGTCCTTATAGATCCAGTCAGGCTAACCACAGGTGGACAACGTCGACCGCTAACACCCTGCGTGAATCAATTGCATCATTCGTAAATGAAAGAGTCGTCAAACGGCGCGCACCTGGTATCCAGGTCATTGTCAACCGGTGGCAATGCCTGCAAGTAGACCCCCAGTGAATGCAGATCATCCCGGGTTAAACGCATACTACTTGTGCCCAGGACCTCGGCCATAACGCTGCCGGCAAAAACCCCGTCGGGTCTTCTCCCTGTCCCAAGGTATGTCAGCAGTTGTTCGTATGTCCAGTCACCGATGCCCGTCTCTCTGTCCGGGGTGATATTCGGCACCCGCACTCCCTCAGGCCCGACACAGGTTCCAGCCATATAGTAGCCTCGAAGGGATGCGCCCATATTGTCGCGCGGCGTATGGCATTCACCACAATGCCCCAGGGCCTCGACAAGATATGCACCCCGGTTCCACTGTGTGGATTTTTCCGGATCTGCCACAAACTCTCCCGGTGAAAAATGGCGCGCCTTCCAGTACGCCATCATTGGCCGGAGGGAGAATGGCCATTGAAGATTATGCGGCTGGATTGCCCTGGAGGACTCAGGCAGCGTCATCAGATAAGCATACAGGGCCTGCATATCCTGCTGTGTCATCCTGGTATACGAGGTATAGGGAAACGCAGGGTAATAATGTTCACCTTGCGGACTCAGGCCTTCACGCAAGGCCCGCACAAAGTCTTCCTCGCTCCAGCCACCGATACCATACTCCCTTTGTGGCGTAGCATTAGGAGGATAGAATGTCCCGAATGGCGTCACAACCGTCCGTCCCCCGGCCATCAGTTGATCACGGGTGTGACATGAAATACAGCCCGCGGCATAAAAGACATACCTGCCATGCTCATGCAAATCGTTGGAGGCCAGCGTAACACTCATGCTACCGATACAACCCAGCACACCAAGAAGCGCAGCAAGCGTATTCAGTCGAGAGCGCCAGGCCACATGTAACTTGTTCATCGTTACCCCTCTTTACCAGCAAGTAAAAATGATACGCCCGGGCTTGCACGGACGCATTGAGTACGATCAATAAAAAGGCAACTTCCGCAGAGAACGGGACGTTCGCGGACAAACCATCCGCTATTGTGGATTTTCATCCGGGCGACCTGCGTATGAACCGGATCATGCCACCATGAAGAGAGAATGGCGGCACGACGGCCGCCACTCAGGAAATTACACTAATCTGAAAAACAGCAACCCGTAGCAGTGCAGGAATTACCTGTATTTACGGATAGCCACCCTCCTTCTCCTTGCCAGGCCCGATCTTGACGCGATGCTTGCAGCGTCATGCCCCGGAACCCTGTTCGTCATCCCTGTGAATGCGCACATCCAGGGGGCTGGATGCATCCAGGTGCACATCACGCTGCGGGAAGGAGATACTGATGCCAGCCTCGTTGAAATAACGGTTAATCACCTCGTGCAGGTTAGTTATTGCAGGCAGACGATGCGATTGCACGCCTACAAAGCAGCGCAGTTCCAGTTGCAGCGCATTGTCACCGAAGCCGAGAAACATGACATATGGTGCCGGATCGGACAGGATGGTTTCATTCTGCCGGGCGGCATCATCCATGAGTTTCATGGCCTGCTGCACATCACTCCCGTAGGCAATGCCGACCGGGATCTTGAGACGCGTCGTCTGGTCGGAAAGCGACCAGTTCAGCAGTCTTCCAGTAATGAACTCCTTGTTGGGAACCAGCAGCTCCTGGCCGTCCCAGGTGCGAATCGTCGTTGCGCGAATCTGGATCCGGCTCACCGCCCCCTCGGTATCACCCACGGTAACAACGTCACCGACCCTGATCGGGCGCTCGAACAGGATGATCAGGCCACTGATGAAGTTCGCGACGATCTCCTGCAGACCAAAACCGATACCCACGCCCAGCGCAGCGATCAACCACTGCAACCTGGACCAGTCCATTCCGATAAAACTGAAAAATGCGACCAGCCCGATACCCACAATCGCATAGGTATAGAGAGTCTTCGCCGTGTAACGAGCGCCGGATGTCATGTCGACGCGTTGCAGCAACAGGATTTCCAGCAGTGGCGGCAGACGCTTCATGGCCATGTAGGTCAGAAAGGCGATCAGCAGCGCAATCGCGAGGTCACCGAGCGACACCGGCACGAGCGCCTCCTCTCCGGCCACCACCGATGTCTTGTGCCACAGCGTCACGTCGTCAAGTACGCTGAACGCCGGCAGGATCTCGGACCAGACCAGCAGGAACCCGATGAATCCGAGGATGACCAGCATCATGCTGATCAGCTTTCGGGTCTCCTCGCTGAGCGCGACGATGTCGACTTCGGGCTCATCAATCTTTATCTCGGCGCCTTCTAGTCCTAAATCGACGCTCTCTTTTTCATCGCGCGCCGCCTGCAGGCGATCCCGTGCAGCCTGAAGCGCCATGCGTCGCTGCGTCACCAGCAGCCAGCGCACCACCGTCTGGTGCAGGATCACGAGGCCAAAGGCGATCCAGAACGTGCGGATAAGACCGGAGCCGAGCATGCCGGCCGTGTAGAAATAACCGATAAAGGCCAGTACAGCCAGTACCAGCGGGGCCGCAACGGTCAAACCCAGCCAGAAGTACCGCTGGCGTTTTTGCGTGGTAACCGGCGTGTGCAACAACAGGTGGGATACCCGGTAGAAAAACAGCGCAGTCACGAGCAGCGCAAACACCAGGGCGATGCGCTCCACACTGTGAAGTTGCGCGGTCTGGCTCTCGTCGATCGCCAGGATGATGACAAGGATTGCCGGTAACAGGGCAATTTTCAGGCGAAAGAAGTAGACATGCAGTGCTCGCGACAGGGAATCCGGCCAGCGAAAGTGCCTGGCGGCAACGCCTCCCGGCAGACAGAGCGCGCTGAAGAACTGGATATAGAAGTAGGTGGGCGCCACGGTCTTCAGGGCATCAGCCAGTTGTGCTGAAAACACGGTGATGGCCGGACCGGATTCCAGTGCCAGCCCGAGCAGAAACGTCAGCAATGGCCAGGGTAGCGCTATGAGAAACGTCAGGCCGAGCGCCTGCAAGGTATAGGAGAACTTGTCATGAGCAACCTTGCCGACCGGCTCCCCTGTTGCAAGCAGTTGCTTGCGCATGAAGGAGATTTTCCACATCAGCACTGCGAACAGGAGCAGCAGCAACTTCACCCATACGGATGCCAGCACGCCCGCAACGATCGCACCGGGTATCTGACGCCAGCGCGACGGCGCGAATATCTGGGCAAGCTGGTCCGGGATATTCGTCAAGGTCTCGAGGCCTGGCGGCGGCGCACTGCGTATCCACAGCAGGTTCTTCGCCAGAAATTCATCATATGAAACCGTGTTATCCAGGAGTCGCCGGTAACTGGCGGAAAGCTCCCTGAGTGAACGCAGGTATGACTTGTGCAGACTGATCGATTTGTCCAGCAAGTCACGCCGCGTCAATACAAGCTCGGTCAGATCATTCGTGACAAGGGCAGCAACCTCGGGTGTGAGCTCCTGCGTCAACCCGGCCACGTACTCTTCGGTGCTCGCCAGACGCTTGCGCTCCGAGGCCTGCTGGATCATCTCCAGTGTCATTCTGGCGTTTTCATCCTCCAGCTCCGACAGTCTTGCGCGCAGCACGCGGCCATCCGGTAAATCCTGACGCTGGCTGCCAAGCACTTCGCCCAGTACATTACTCAGCCCGGCCACATCCAGTTGCTCACGTGCCTGCCGGAAGTTGTCCTCGATACGCTTGGCGTCCCGGTCGACTGATCCGTCGCTATCACTCGTACGCTTCAGTGTCGAGGCCAGTGCAGCGGCTTCACGCGTCAAGCTGGCATTTTCTTCCGCCAGCTGCTGGATTAACGGGTGCTTGCCAGCCGCCTCTTCGACAGCGGCATCTGCAGCGGCGACCGCTTCCCTCGCCTCGACGCGTCCCTGGCGACTGGAAAGTTCTTCCAGTAACGCGATTCGAGCATTGATTCGCTTGATTGATGCAGCCTGCTGATCGCGCTGCGCCTCGAGCCATTCGACCTTGAAGGGCAAGGTCAGCAATTCCTGGTCAAGCAGGTTGATATCGCTGCGCAGGGCCGCAAGCCGCGCATCCTGTGCCCAGCCCCTGGCCTCCGTGATCCAGGCCAGTTCGCCCTCACGCGCCGGGGCATTGCGCTCGGCCTCAAGAGCCTTGCGCGCCTGCTTGGTGCTGGCGAGCGTCTTGGGAATGACTGACGGGCGTGTCTTGCTGGTTTCCAGCTGGCTTTCCAGATCGGCACGCCTGGCCTTGACCGCCACCAGGTTGGCCTTTTCCTGCAACAACTCACGTTCGATATCCTCAAACGGTGAATCGCGGGTGACAGTCAGCTTGACCTCGGGGGGCACACTGGCCTGTTCTTCCAGAACGGCACGAATCTTTTTGGTCATCTCCGGCGTGGTCTCGCGCAGCCGGATGTATTCCTCCGTGGTCAGCTTGTTATTGCGCGCCGTCTCGATATTGGCGAGCGCCTTGTTAATCATTTCGCTGATGCTTGCCCGGGTTTCATCATCCAGACTTGTGGAGGACTCTACTTCCTTGAGCCGTACATTCAGCGTTTCTGCAGTCACACCGCCTGAAGAGGGTTCCGCAACATCAGCGGACGCCGGCGTATCAGCTGACCATGCATTCTCTACAGGCAACAGTAGCAGGCAGGCAGACAATAGCCAGAACAGCATTGCCTGACGGCTTACTTCAGGTACAAACCGGTGACGATGGTTTTCCCGACAGCCATGCAATGCGGCTATGTTCAGGTTACTCATTAATTCCTAGTCCAGGTAACGTGCCTGCCACTCGAGGTAACGCGTATGCACATGCTCGGTAAAGGCAACCTTGTCAGAAAAGTCAGCCGGATCGATGGCATCGTATATATAGTAGTTAACCCGGTTGTTCCGCGTCGTCATCATGTGCCAGATCTTGTGCAGCAGGGTTTGCGGCTCGCGCCATTCGAAGTCATCCTGCGATTCATAATGCAGGAACACGGGCAGAATCGGAATCCCGGTGCGCAATGATATATCGAAGGCGCCGTAGCGAAAGGATTCGAATATACGCCGCCCCTTGCATCCGCCTTCCGGATAGAGGGCAATGTTGATACCGCCAAGCAGTTTCGTCTCTATCTCTTCTGCAGCGGCGCTGCGCGACTCGCGCGACTCGCGGTGCACATACAGCGAACCGGATGCCGTACTGATGCGACCCACC
>CAJQNP010000258.1 GCA_905479705.1 uncultured Gammaproteobacteria bacterium | reverse complement strand
CCACTGGGCAGGACATGGATAAGAAAGCGCCGGATGAACTCGTCCGCGGCCAGGGTCATGGTCTTATGGCGATCGCGTTGTTTGGCGCGATAGTCTTTCCATTTGAAGGTGACACCACGCTCATCACAGGCGATCAAACGGCTGTTGGCGATGGCGACCCGATGGGTGTAGCGCGACAGATAGGCGAGCACGGCCTCGGGGCCAGCAAACGGCCGCTTGGCATAGACCACCCAGTCGATCTGGCGTAATGGCGCCAGATAGTCGGCGAAGTCCTTACTGTCAGCGAGGTGCCGGTGGGTGCCGAAGAACTGCAGTTGGCCAGCGTGGTGGGCAGCACTGAGCTTATCCAGGAACAATCGTCGAAACAGCCGTGAGAGCACCCGCACCGGTAAGAAGAAGCCGGGCTTGCAGCTGACCCAGCGTTGACCATCCAGCGACAGACCACCGCCGGGCACGATGCAATGGAGGTGCGGGTGGTGTGTTAAGGCAGAACCCCAGGTATGCAACACAGCGGTGATGCCCAGACGTGCGCCGAGGCGCTTGGGGTCAGCGGCGATGGTGAGCAGAGTCTCAGCCGCCGACTTGAACAGCAGATGATAGATTACCGCCTTGTTCTGATAAGCGATGTCACTGATCGGTGCCGGCAGGGTAAACACCACATGATAGTAATCGACCGGCAACAGGTCAGCCTGTCGGTCTTGCCGCCAGCGCCGGGCGGCACTGCCCTGACACTTGGGACAATGCTGGTTGCGGCAGGAGTTATAAGCAATCTGGATCTGTGCGCAGTTTTTACAGCACAGCACGTGACCACCGAGCGCGGCGCCGCGGCAGCGCTCTATGGCTGACATCACCTGCAACTGGCCGAGACTCAGATGCCCGACACGGGCATCCCGCCACGCCGCTCCATGGTCGCGGAAGATGTCCGCAACCTCCAGGTAAGCCATCGGTGCCGATCAGATGGTCAGCACCAGGTGTTCCAGTGGACTGGTGACCTCGCTGAGTGTGCGGGTTGCCACATGGCTATAGCGTGCGGTGGTCTCCAGCTTGCGATGTCCGAGCAACACCTGGATCACGCGGATATCGACCCTGTTCTCCAACAGGTGGGTGGCAAAGCTGTGACGCAGGGTGTGCATGGAGACCCGTTGGTCCAGTTCGGCTACCGCTGCAGCGGCGTGACAGATGTGGTTGAGTTGCCGGGTCGACAGTGGGTTCATTGGGTTGCGTCCCGGGAACAGCCAACCGCCGGGCCGCATCTGGCCCTTGGCATGGCCTTGCCGCCACCAGGCGCGCAGCAGTACCAGCAATGACGGTGACAGCATGGCATAGCGGTCACGCTGACCCTTGCCTTGCACGACCCGCAGAATCATCCGATCACTGTCGATGTCGGTGACCTTCAGATGGACCACTTCACTGGCACGTAAGCCGGCGCCATAGGCGACCGACAGGGCGGCACGGTGCTTGAGGTTGGTCGCACCGCGCAACAGGCGAGCCACTTCATCAACGCTGAGAACACGCGGCAACTTCTGCGGTTGAGGCACGCGGCTGACTCTCTTCAGCACCGAAGGGCGATCCAGGGTCACGCCGAAGAGGAACGTCAGCCCGGTGAGGGTGGGTTGATGGTGGTGCTGGAAGCACCTCCCTCGACCAGGTGCAACTGGAATGCACGCAAATCTTCGGGCGAGGCCAAATCGGGGGACTGGCCGAAGAAGCGGGTGAACCTGACGACCGAACGCAGATAACCGGCTTGTGTCCTGGGGTTGAGCTTGCGCAGCGTCATGTCGTCGATCATGCGCTGGCGCAATGGGCTGGTAGACTTGGTAGAATCAGTCATGGGTCTGTCTCCTGTGTTGTGGGTTGAGGTGTGGTAACTACAACTTCAACACAGGTCAGACCCTGACCTCTAATTTATCTACAACATCAAACCCTGGCACCCCTACCGCGGTAGCGGTTTAGTCCATTGGGCGTTCTCTGCCATTGAGGGCATCGCTTTTCAGGCAATTTGAATAACTGCTTTGTGGCCAGGACCGGAACCTGCATCCATAGATGTGTCTTTAGCTGCTGTCGACCCAGAGCGGAATAAAGCGCTGGTTGTTAAATCACTACCGCTTACGATCATATTGAATATCCATTTGCTAGATCGAAATATGCTAGATTCATTCCGATAAAATTCAAAATACAGGAAAGTCAGAATGGGAAAAACGACCAAAATCAGCCGTCGTTCCATGATCACGGTAGGGGCCGGAGTCGCCGCGAGCGTAGTTACAGCTAGTGTTCTGGGCAACCAGGCGCAAATTACACCACCCAACCCTGAGGGTCCCTTTTACCCTATGCGACCACAGGTCGATAAGGACACGGACTTGACCTTGATTCAGGGCAACACAGAACGTGCGCAGGGACAAATGATTCGCGTGACAGGCAAGGTGTTGGACGAGAATGGGCAGCCGGTGGAAGGAGCGTTAGTGGACATCTGGCAAGCCAACGCAAACGGCCGATATCATCATGAAGACGATCCCGCGACCACACCACTCGATCCCAATTTCCAGGGATGGGGCATGGTTAAAACGGATGCTGGAGGCAACTACTCGTTTACCACCGTCAAGCCTGGCGCTTACCTGGCGGAGGAAGGTTGGACAAGGCCGCCACACATTCACTACAAGGTTTCTCGCCGTGGATACCGTGAACTCACGACGCAAATGTATTTTTCAGGAGAAAGTCTGAATGAAACGGATCGGCTATTCCTGGACGTGGATGCAGAATCGCGTGATCTTCTTGTGGTGGACTTCCAGGAAAAAAATGGAATTCCACAAGGAGAATTCCCGATCGTTTTAGCCAAGGTCTAAAACAGGGGACTTTTGATCCTTGCTTAGGGAATTTTCCCGAACGGACTGGTTTTTGAGCGGCAAGTCTGGATAGCAGTCTCAGACGCAAGGGATGTGGAATTGGTCCGATAAGTTGGGCTGGATACATTTTTTGCATCGGCTTACCGCTCATGGCCGGTTCCAGTCATACGTGACGCTGAAATTCACACCTATCGTATGGTCGCTTTGTGGGCAGGACCGGGACTCCGCCACACAAACCCGCCTATAACGGCTCACGACCCGAAGGCGAATATGTTGCCAACTCATGGATTGCGGCCGAATACCTTATGTAAACATTAATTGATGCAATAATACGTCATCTAATTGCACTTTGGTAATAATAACATATACTGGAGTATGCGGTTTCGGCCGCTATTTCGTCGCCAGATTATTCAGAACAATCTGCACACAACAAGCGAGTAACCTCCCGATCCAGTAGCGGTGATAGCCGCGTTAGTCTGTTGTTTCGGCATTTTGCCAACAAAGGAGGTTAATCATGAAACAGCTTTTACTTGCAATATTGCTGGCATTTCCGGCAATTGCGTTTTCGGATAAGAACGGTGATTCTTGCCAATACATTGGTAGCTGGCTTGGGTATGACTCAAGCG
>CAJQNP010000257.1 GCA_905479705.1 uncultured Gammaproteobacteria bacterium | reverse complement strand
GGGAACCACCCGATCCCATCTCGAACTCGGAAGTGAAACTGCTTAGCGCCGATGATAGTGTGGGAGGTCCCATGTGAAAGTAGGTCACTGCCAGGCTTTTAATAAAACAATACCCGGTCCTTGTGGCCGGGTATTTTTTTGTGTGATTCAGGGTGTTGACCTACTTGAACATGGAATGTGACAAAATCGCCAGGAGGCCGCTCTCGCACATCCCTGTGCTCCGCGGCACCAGTTCTTCCCTGAACAATGCGATTTCGAACAGCGGAGCGAAGCGACGCTGGCCCCGAAGGGGCGGAGGGCAGGATGCCCGGAGTCAAGTAGGTCACTGCCAGGCTTTTAACAAGAAACCCCTGTAGCCAAACGCTGCAGGGGTTTATTTTTGTGCGAAGGAAATACTGCCAGCTGAATTCTGCTATTTGCTCTTCGTGCAGCTGGAGTTGCAAAAAGCCAGTGTCAGAAATTGGTTATGCCCCGTGCTATGCAAAAACAGCCTGTGGCGTAGCGTCGAAATCCTTTGCCAGATACTCGATGGTGATACGCATAATCTCGCGGAATACCTTGTCCCTGTCGGTGTTGGCTACAATCGGTATGTTCGCGACGTCTGCCTCTGACAGTAGATAGGATTGTAGTCGCCAGATTTCATCAAAATGATTCAGGTAACGTTCGCTGCGACGCTGTGGTGCCTCGCTGCCGCGGCCCTTGATTCTGCGCTGCAGTTGTTTCTTCTTCAGTACACCCAGCATGACAGGTATTACAATAGCGTCGCTGCTGTTGCCGAGCTTCTCCATGAATGCCGGATGAATATGGACGCCTTCCAGAATCAGTGATACCCGTTCACGCAGTGCGCGCTGGATGACGGCTTCAATGGCGACGGCGAGCAGATCAGCCTGGCTGCGATAGCCATTGACCAGCAGTGTTTCGGGTACTTCCTGAATGGCTTCCGGTGCCCCGGGTAGCGCCGTCCAGGCAGTAAATGATGAGGTATGCAGTACCGGGATGAGCTGTTTGGGGGTCATGATGCGCATCACCTCGCGTAGCATGTCAGTTGACTGCGTGCGGACAATATCCAGACGGCTTGCCAGCATGGTTGCTATGGTGCTCTTTCCACAGCCGGCGGTGCCGCCGACCAGGAAGATCAGCGGACGGCCGCTGTTGACGAAATCCCGCCATACCAGCCAGCGGTGTGCGACTGCTGACCCCAGTTTGTGTGACTGTCTGAGGTACCGGTAGGTCAGCTCACCCAGACGCCTTGATGTCATCGTATCAATGCGACGGTCAATAAGATGCTGGTGGACGGTGGTGACGATCTCCAAGGCATCTTCATTGGTGAGGCCGATGTTTTCCAGACAATGCTGGTACTCGATTCGCGAGAACGGCAGGAGTTGTCCGTCGCGTTGTTCTATCTGGATGCCAAAGGGACTTTTCTGCTTGCGGTAGCGATCGATGACAGCGTCTTCAGAACGGGTCTTGAGCTGCTCGATTACTCTCTGGCGCAGATCAGAAGTGGTTACCTCTGAAGCGTCACTGAGATCATTGCGGATTTCCGTGGCAAGTTCATAGGCTGCATCGAAAGACAACCCGGAATCCTGCAGGGAGCGAATCAGTATGCCGCGCAGGAACGGTACGCGCGCGTTTTCTTCACGGTCTTCAACGAGAACCTTTGCCATAGACTATCCTGTCTGCTAGCGTGAACTGACTGTATCTTGTAGCCTGTCGGAATAATAATAGCGGATTTCGACCCGGTGTGGATACGGATACGGGGCAAATCTCAGGAGGCAGGTCATGTTCAGAACGGCGGAGCTTGGGCAGACAGTTCCAAAAAGCGAGTTCAATCAGCGGGAACCGTTACTTCGGCAGGCCTTGCTCGAGGCGCAGGCAAATCTCAGGGTAAACAGCCGTTTTCCTGTCATCATCCTGTTTGCCGGTGTTGATGGAGCCGGCAAGGGCGACACCGTTAATGTCCTCAATGAGTGGATGGATCCGCGCTGGTTGATCACCAGGGCCTACGACGATCCTTCGGATGAAGAGCGCGACCGGCCTGAATACTGGCGATTCTGGCGTGATCTGCCGCCAAAAGGTCACATCGGCCTGTTCCTGAGTTCCTGGTATTCGCAGCCGATACTGCGGCGCGTGTATGACAAGGATGACGAGGCCAGATTCGACGATCACCTGGACCGCATCATGGCCTTCGAGAATGCCCTTGCCGATGACGGGGCGCTGATCCTCAAGTTCTGGATGCACCTGAGTCATGACGCACAGAAACGTCGTCTAAAAAAACTCGAGAAAGACCCCCTGACCAGCTGGCGTGTCACCCAGCAGGACTGGGACCACTGGCAGATATATGACCGCTTCGAGGCGACGGCGGAGCGTGCCATCATGCGCACCAGCACCGGCTCGGCCCCCTGGACGATCGTCGAGGGTGTCGACCACTGCTTCCGCAGTCTGACTGTTGGGGAGCTTATCCGCACTGAAATCAGTAAACAGCTTGAGGAAGCCAGCAAGAAGGCATTACTGCTGGAAGAGCTGGCAGCACAGGCCAAACCGGCTGAGCTGAACCAGCAAGCAGAGGGCGGGGAAGGGGTTGCGGATGCCCTGCTGGCGTCTCCCATGAAGAGGACCACAGTACTGTCCAGTCTGGATATGTCGCTGTCTCTGAAAAAATCCGACTACAAGAAACAGTTGAAGGAATGCCAGGCCCGGTTGAACAAGTTGCACCGCAAGGCACTCAAAAAGAAGATCTCGACCATCCTGTTGTTCGAGGGGGCCGATGCTGCCGGCAAGGGCGGCGCGATTCGTCGCATTACTGCAGCACTGGATGCGCGTCACTACCAGGTACTTCCGATTGCCGCACCGACCGACGAAGAACGGGCCCATCACTACCTGTGGCGTTTCTGGCGCCACCTGTCGCGTGCCGGGCGCATCAATATCTTCGACCGAAGCTGGTACGGCCGCGTGCTGGTGGAACGGGTCGAGGCGTTTGCCGCGGAGGATGAATGGCGGCGTGCCTTTGCCGAGATAAACGAATTCGAGGAGCAGCTGACGGATCACGGTATTCTGCTGGTGAAATACTGGGTCCACATTACCAAGGACGAGCAGCTGGAGCGATTCAAGGCGCGTGAAGAGACACCCCACAAGCGCTGGAAACTGACCGAGGAAGACTGGCGCAATCGCGAGAAATGGGATGTTTATGACCTGGCCGTTAACGATATCGTTGAACGCACCAGTACGCATTCCGCGCCCTGGGTCCTGGTCGAGGGCAACGACAAGCGCTTTGCGCGCATCAAGGTCATCAGTACGTTCTGTGACCGGCTTGAAGCGATGATCGAGGGAAAAACATTATCGTACCCCAATGATGAGTCAATATAGGTTTCGACAGATGGCCATATAGTACAGTCATTGAAGGGGCTGTCTGGCAGTCCGGGATTGCTATACAGTCTGCACATGCTGATTACACATGAACCGGGTTTCTGGGGCTGATTTGATCTATGTCATACCTGAAAATATAACCTGGATTTAACATTGGTAACCTTGGAGTCAGCCTTTCGAGGTTGTTATACAGCCAGGGCTACAGGAGACAATAACCATGTCGTCAACAAACCCGTTTAAAAGTCTGCTTGGCAAGTCACCTTTTACGGCCTTGCAGGGACATATGCGTGTCGTACTGGAATGCGTGCACGAGGTGCCGCCCCTTTTTGATGCCCTCGCCAGGGGTGATAACGATGGCGTGAAATCGGCAAAGGACAGGATATTCGAGCGGGAAGCTGAGGCCGACAGGATCAAGAACGAGTTACGCAACCATCTGCCGAAGAGCCTGTTTATGCCGGTGGACCGGCGTGACCTCCTGGAAGTTCTGCAAATGCAGGACTCGATTGCTGATACCGCCCAGGACATTGCCGGACTTCTGGTCGAGAGGCCCATGGAGCTGCCCGGGTTCATGCAGGAACCCATGCTGGCGCTGACACATCGCTGCGTAGACGTGTGCGAAATGTCGGCAAAGATTATTGAAGAACTTGACGAACTGCTGGCAATGGGATTTCGCGGGCGCGAGGCGAGTCGTGTCGAGGAAATGGTGGGGGAGCTGAACAAGATAGAGGATGAAACGGACGAGCTCGGTCTCGAGCTTGCGCATCGTCTGTTCCAGCATGAAGACGAAATCAAGCCGGTTTCAGTAATGATGTGGTATCAGCTGATCCAGTGGGTTGGTGATCTGGCGGATTACGCAGAAAAAGTGGGCGACCGGTTGCGGCTGCTGATAGCAAGATGATCGTTGGTAGTGCACCGACTGCCGTGTCAACACACATAACTCAGGGGGCTATTATCAATGGAAATAATTGAATCGTATGGATTAATCCTTATGGTCATGGCCATTGTGTTTGGCCTGTACATGACCTGGGGTATTGGTGCCAATGACGTGTCCAACGCCATGGGAACGTCCGTGGGGTCCGGTGCAATCACGGTCAAGCAGGCGATCATCATTGCCGCCATTTTTGAATTTGCCGGAGCCTTTATTGCAGGTGGCAATGTTACCAAAACGATCCGCAAGGGCATCATAGATCCATCGTCCATCGTCAATAATCCGGAAATACTCGTCTTCGGGATGCTTGCCGCACTGCTTGCTGCGGCCATCTGGCTGATGGTGGCATCATCCAGGGGCTGGCCGGTGTCCACGACTCACTCCATCGTGGGTGCCGTGATTGGCTTCGCAATGGTAGGTATAGGCGTCGATGCAGTAGAGTGGGGCAAGGTGTCCATGATCGCTGCCAGCTGGGTGGTGTCTCCGTTACTGGGTGGAACGCTCGCCTTCCTGCTGATGATGAGTATCCGTCGACTGATCCTGAATACGGATAACCCATTCCATAGCGCAAAACGCTGGGGACCTGGCTACATCTTTCTGGTCGGGTTTGTTATCTCGCTCGTTACCCTTTTCAAGGGCCTGAAACACCTCAACATCGAGTTAACTGTCGGCATGAGTTTTGTTGTGGCAGCGCTGTTCGGCATGGCGCTGGCCGGCATAGGCTGGTACCTGATCAGCCGGGTCGAGGTTGATCCTGATGCTGATCGCGATTTTCATTTCGCCAGCGTTGAGAAGGTGTTTACGCCCATGATGATATTCACTGCCTGTGCCATGGCCTTTGCGCACGGTTCAAATGATGTCGCCAACGGCATCGGCCCGCTTGCTGCAGTCGTCAGTATCGTGCAGTCGGGTGGAGAAGTTTCACAAAAAGCAGCCCTGCCGTTGTGGATCCTGGTGCTGGGTGGCACGGGTATTGTGATCGGCCTGGCAACAATGGGCTACCGGGTGATGAAGACGATCGGCAGCGGTATCACCCAGCTCACGCCAAGCCGCGGTTACTGTGCAACACTGGCAGCCGCGGCAACCGTGGTGCTGGCATCGCGTACCGGCCTGCCGGTTTCCACTACCCACATTGCCGTGGGTGCCGTTATCGGTGTCGGGCTGGCACGTGGCGTCGGTGCAATCGATTTGCGCGTGATCGGCGGCATTGTCGTCTCCTGGATTGTAACCCTGCCTATTGGTGGTGCGCTTGCAGCACTAATCTTTTTTACCCTCAAGGGCATGTTTACATAGCCATTCTGTTCACTGTCGGGCGACAGTGCGCTAGCATCAACCTGCCTGTCTTGCGGGGATGGCAGGACCGGATTCCGTCTCCTGCAGGCGGTGATATCGATATCACCCGGGATACCTGATGCCCCTGAATAGTGTCGAGATCGAGAAGGTTGACTGGATCAAGGGTGTGGCTGTTCCGCGTGGCGTGCGATTTCGCCAGCTTCTTGTTACCGGACCGCCGGGCAGTGGCAAGTCCAGCCTGATCGAGAAGCTGGGGGGCTGGCCTGAAGAGGGTTGCATCAATCTTGCCATGGAACACTGGTGGCGCAACCGGATCCTGGCATTCAGGCCGCGGGAAGTACACTTCAGCATTCCGTTCAAGGGGTATCGTGAAAGTCGTACCGTGTTTGACCGCGAATGGCTTGCCCATCCAGCATCGGTGGATACCGGACGCATCAAGATCCCGCCAGGAAGAATCTGGTTCTTTCAAACGGACTGGAGAACCCGCTTTGTTTTTGACTTCCAGCTTCCGTCACCGGGGCGTATTTATACCATACGCAAGGCCCGTGCATTGCTCCAGAGTCATCCGGTCGACAAGCTGTTCACCAAAGAGGAAGTCGAGCGGCAATGTGATGTCTATGAAACGCTTGCACTGCACTTTCATCAAAGTGGTATGCAGGTGTATGTCCGGGATGATTTTGAGGCCCCCCCCCGCAGTATCATCGATGCGTAGGGCTACCATGGCAGGCAGGTGTACGGGTACTGAGTCTGTTTAATCGGCTACAGCTGTTAGCGTGCCCGTCACCGGGGACTGCTCGTTCAGCCACTTGACCAACGGCTCCACAGGATAGATCTGCGGCACCATCTTGCCGTCTATACTGCTGAATAGGCCGACCCGACCGGGGCGTGAGCTGATTACCACATGGTGTTGCGGAATCTGGCCGACATTCAGCCACAGTGTTCCATCGCTGCTGCAGGGGTGATGGCCGACGATCAAGGGGATATCGTTGTCGACTTCCAGTCCCTTGCGAAACTGACGGACATCGCTACGGGTGTAGCCCGCGGGGAAGGCTGCCGTCCGGACCCTGTTCCAGGTGATGTCATGGACGATCTCCGGAAACTGGTGTGCATTGACCAGGGTCTGCCGTGTGATCTTTTTGCGCACCGGGCCGGCATGGCAGGCGATGAAATCTTTTGCCAGCACCAGTAAAGGGGACTG
>CAJQNP010000256.1 GCA_905479705.1 uncultured Gammaproteobacteria bacterium | reverse complement strand
CAGCACGTAACTCATGCCGGTAATATCCAGATCATGGTCATTTGGATTCTGTACGCGCACCTTGAGCTGGTATTTTTGCTCCAGCGGTGTAACCGTGAGCGGCTCGATCGAGACTATCGAAAGATAGGGCGGCTCGGTGCCTGCAGGCAGCGTTGCACAGCCTATGAGCCAGGCAGCCAGTATCAGTGCGCACACTCTAACGGTAGTCTGCATCAGGTTATACATGCCTACCGTCCGTCCCAGTGAATACCGTGACCTGCCTGGCGCAGGTGCAGCCCCATGTAGACCAGCATCCCGCCGGTCACCAGCGCAACGGCCGCTATTACCCAGGAGATGGCCACTGCGCCACTGCCCGGCCAGAATATCAGTACCAGTCCGATCAATACTCCGGCAACCGCGATCCCGGTCAGCAGCCCCCGGTCGGGATCACCGCTGGGGTACTCGCGCGACATCATGAAGAGACTGCCGCCCTGGAACAGGGCCCAGATACCGACCAGTAGAAACAGCAGGTGCACCGTGACACCCGGCATGATCAACAGCACCGCGCCCACGCCCACGCTGATCCAGCCGGTCAACTGGTAGGAGCGCGGCAGGCGCGCCCGCCAGGTGCTGTACAGGCTGGCCACCCCGTTCAGAATGGCGAAGATGCCGACCAGCTGGATCAACAGGGAGACCGTTGCCTTCGGCCAGAACAGTGCAGCACAGCCCAGCAGCAGTGCAAGTACACCGCGGATAAAATACCCCAGCCAGAGTTGCCCGAGTTGTGCCGTCACCCTGTCACGCATACCGGCCGCAGTCTGTCGAAGCTGATCATCCCCGTCTGTCATGGTGTGCTCCTTATAGTTGCATTAATGTGGACAATTGTAGGTGTACGCAACAAATATTGCCCGGGTTTATGGCACACTATGCCGTCCTTGTGAAGTCTTCTCCCTGAAAACCACACCACTTCCGATTCTGCCCGTCAATGAATAAAGACACCAACACACTTGCAAGCCGTATCCGGCACGAACCCCTGACCCATTTCCTGATCCTGGGGGCGACGCTGTTTATCCTGTATGCCAATGTCGGCAGCAGCCGCGTGGAGCAGGTCGATCGTATCGCCGTCGATGCCACGCAGGTCACGGTACTGGCTGACCAGTTCCAGCGAACCTGGATGCGTCCCCCCACGCAGCAGGAACTGCAAGGGCTCACCGAGGATTTCATCAAGGAAGAGGTGCTCTACCGCGAGGCACTGGCACTGGGACTGGATCAGAACGACCTGATCATTCGCCGCCGCATGCGCCAGAAGATGGAGTTTCTCAATGCCGACATTGTCGAGCAACAGACCCCGCAGGACAGCGAACTGCAGGCCTACCTGGATGACCACACGGAGCGTTACGCCGAACCGGAACGTGCCAGTTTTGAACAGCTGTACTTCAAGACGGATGCTGACGGGCCAAGCGCAGAGGCACGGGCAAGCGCGGCGCTGAAACAACTCGAGGACGCAGCGGATACCGACACCCGGACACTGGGGGACGCCTCGCTGCTGCCAGCATCGCAGCGCCTGGCCTCCGCACGGGATATCGGTCGTGTGTTTGGCGAGGCATTCGCGACGGCCGTCAGTTCGGCGCCGGCCGGTCAATGGAGCGGCCCCTACACATCAACCTATGGTGTACACCTGCTGCGCATTACGCAACGCACACCGGCACGCCAGGCTGCACTGGAGGAAGTGCGCAGCGAGGTCGAACGTGACTGGTACACGCAGCAACGCCTCGAGGCCAACAAACGTTTTTACGAGGCCTTGCGCAATCGCTACACGGTAGACATCGAGTGGCCCGACGACGCGACGCTGCAGACGCCATGAAAACCGCTATCTGTTGCTGGGCACTGTTACTGATGCTTGGCATGTCCGGCATCACCCAGGCACACGAGGTCCGGCCCGGCTACCTGGAACTGCGCGAGATCGACAGCCTGCATTACGACCTGCTGTGGAAGGTCCCTGCAAAGAATGACAAGCGCCTGGGTTTGTACGTCGCCCTGCCAACGCACTGCACGACCACAGAACCCCACAGCCGTTTTGTCGGCGGCGCCTTTATCGAGCGTTCGCGCATCAGTTGCGAACAGGCACTGATCGGCGAACGCATCGTCATTGACGGGCTGCCGGACACGCGCACCGATGTGCTGGCGCGGGTACAGCACCAGGATGGCGCCACCCAGACGGTGCGCCTGACACCCTCGCAGCCGGCCTTCACGGTAACCGGTCGCGCCGGCAGCTGGGCTGTCATCAAGACCTACTTCGGGCTCGGCGTTGAACATATCCTGCTCGGCATCGATCACCTGCTGTTCGTACTGGCACTGCTGTTCCTGGTCGGCAACTGGATGCGACTGATTGGCACGGTTACCGCCTTTACTGTCGCGCACAGCCTGACGCTGGTGGCCGCCACGCTGGGGTGGGTTAACGTGCCGCAGACACCGGTCGAGGCCGCAATCGCGCTGAGTATCGTGTTCGTCGCGGTTGAAATCGTGCATGCCCGGCACGGTCGTGTCGGACTGGCGGCACGCATGCCATGGGTCGTGGCGTTCGTGTT
>CAJQNP010000255.1 GCA_905479705.1 uncultured Gammaproteobacteria bacterium | reverse complement strand
ACGAGATCCTCCAGCTCCGGAACCATCTTGGTATAGAAGTGCTTGGCCAGGTCGTAGGTACCATGCCAGTGGGTATAGTCCGGCGCCTGCATGGATGCAGCCATACGGGCACGGCGACCCTCGTGATGCCATAGTTCGAACCAGGTCCATTCGACCTTGTTGCTGAACTTGGTTGGCTTCAGCAGGGGCTTGGCCGCTGCCATGAGTGCCTTGCCGGGCTTGGCATACTTCTCGTTGTAGAGCTCGATCAGGGCGTCATACTGGATGTAGAACTTGTCGGTATGATCCTCGCTGTGACAGGCGTTGCACACGTCCTTCATGTTTTCACGACGTTTATCCCATTTGAGATTGGCGCTTTCCAGGCCCATCTTGGCATCCATCACCTCGGGACGTACCGACACCGGCGGACGGTTCGTCCAGCTGATGCGATCACCGACATTATGACTGGATGGCTGCTTCTTCGTGGCACCCATGTGGCAGGTCGCACAGGTAGGTGCGGCCGTGTAGTCCACGCCGACGACCCATTTTGCACTGTCCAGGTTCAGCTCGTCCTTGTAGGCCTTGTAGGCGATACCGTGCTTGGATTCCTCGTAGATCTCCTTCTGTGGATGATCCGGACCGAGGTGGCACTTGCCGCAGTTATCGGGTTCGCGGGCGAGCGCAGTCGAGAATTGATGGCGACTGTGACAGGCCGAGCATGAGCCTTCAGAACCGTCCGGGTTGATACGTCCGATACCGGTATTCGGATAGGTAGCCGGATCCAGTTCACCGTTCTCCAGCACCTTGACCTTGGAACCGTGGCATTGCCAGCAGCCATTGACCGCGGCAGCTGAATTACCACCCGGGAATCCGGGGGTGATCATGGCGCTATTACCCTCAACAACTTCAGCGAGCAGGTTATCCAGTGAATCCAGGATATGTCCGGCCTTGGCATGACGGGAACTGGTCATTTCCTTCGCGGCCTTTTCGTGGCAGACGCCGCAGTCCTTTGGTGTCACCAGGATGGCAATCGATTTCTTGACCTTCTTGTCATCATGTATATAGGCATCGACGTCACCCTTTTCAGCGGCGTGACACTCGTAGCAGCCGACGTTTGCGCCAAAGTGCTTGCTCCTGCCCCACTCCTGCGTGATGCCGGGATTGCTCTTCTGATGACATTTCACGCATTGCTTGGTTTCCTCCGACATTTCCTTGATCGGAAGAGCCTGATTGCTGAGCGCCGCCATGGCCATTGACTGAAATACGAGACAGAAAAGCCCAAGACCCCATAGAAAAAGTTTATTCATCATTACCCCCCCCTGAAATATCTGGCCATCCAGGCCAATACTGCACCCTGGGTGCTACTGCCAGGTGGATTTACCCACACATAACAATCAGCCTAGTTGAATCGGGTCAGGATGCAAGATGGCAATTTTGTCACCACAACCTGACATCCATGTCAGTTGACAATAATGTCGCTGTCGATTCACCGATTATGGAATCGCACATGAAAAAGCCCGCACAAGCGGGCCTTTTGCTCAGATGCTGTTTGTTTAGCCGTCAGCTGATGGTGGCGCTGGCCGTTTCACCCTCACCCTTGTTATCGAGCCAGGTCAGTTCGACCGTCTCACCCGCGGCACCACCGCTGAACGTGAACGACAGAAACGGGTTTTTCGAAATAGTCGGCCCCAACTCTGTTGTCAGCACCGTCTCGTCCTGATACTTGCAGGTGACCTCCTTGATGTAGTGAATCGGGATAAGCTCGCCGCTGTCCTTGTCCTTGCGGCGACCGGTCTCCATCGGGTGCTTGATAAGCGCCTTGACGGTAGTTTCCCCGTTCTCGGTTTTGGCTTTCAATTTAATGCTCTTGCTGGCCATGGTGCATATACCTCAAAAATTTTATTAACTGAATGGGTTACTCAGCGTCGGCGTGTTAACCACAGCCACCAATGGTGACCGTGACAGCCTGCTTGGCGCTGTAGAGTTTGCCACCCGACTTCATCACCGCAATGATATTGGCCGACTCACCCACCTTGACCCGAATAGACATTGCCGGCTTCATCCGCTTGCCCGGGTAAAAGATGCCACACAGGGGCTTGACGTTCTTGTCCACCAGCAAGGCAATGGATTCCACACCGCTCAGTGTGGTCGTCACCGCGACCGGCACGACGGCGCCGTTCTCGGGATTCTTGGGTATATCGAGCATGACCTCGGCCGAATCCGTCAGGGCATCACTGCCCATGCCGGCCTTCAGTGCATCAGCAACGGATTCGGCACCGAATGCAGCCGTATTCCAGGCGGCAAGCACGCTCCTGGGTGTCAGCAGGCCGGCGCCTGCTGCAATTCCAACAGCACCGGTCGCAAGAGAGGCCTTCAGGAAAAGCCTGCGTTTCATGTCTGTCTTCATCAATCGACTCCTTGAACAACAACGGGGCCCGCACATGCGGACCCCGGTTTCTTTACCCGTCAGTTAGCGGCTTCACCCGAAGATATCGCTGGTGATGTTCTTGAACCAGCTATAGGCGTACTGCACCTCGCGGGCCCGATCTTGCGGAGAGCTGTCCATCGGCGTCAGGCCACCGGAGCCCTCGACCTTGGCGACCTTGCCGTCCACCAGGTTGTAGACCATGGCAACAGAGATACCATCATTCGGGGCAACAATACTGTAGCAGGTGTTTACCCAGGAAGGCGTTCCCGGTTCGCGTCCATTGACGAGGTCGACCACCGCGGCAGCCACGACCTTGGCCTCCGAGTTGGCGGCATAACCTGATTTCGGCAACGGTGACTGAATGGCGGCGTCACCGATCACATGGATACCCTTGTGGATGGTCGACTCGAATGTCTTGCCCGCCACCGGGCACCAGCCACTGTCGTCTGTCAACCCGGCAGTCTTGGCAATCGAACCGGCTACCTGTGCAGGGATAATATTGGCAACGTCTGGCTTGTATTCATCGAACTCGGTGAACACCTTGCCGGCATTGGCATCGACCCGCATCACACCGCCACCGGTGTCCTCGGCCTTGACCCATTCGATCATGCCCTTGTAATGACGGTCCCAGGCCTGGGTGAACAACCCCTGCTTGGAGAACTTGTCCTTCTTGTCGAGGATAAGGATCTTGGACTTGGGCTTGTTCTGCTTCAGGTAACTGGCGATCTGGCAGGCACGTTCGTACGGTCCGGGCGGGCAACGGAAAGGATTCGGCGGAGGGGCAATCAGTACGGTACCGCCGTCGGCCATGCCTTCCAGTTGCTTGCGCAACAGCGCGGTCTGCGAACCCGCCTTCCAGGCATGCGGCATCTTTTCCATGGCAGCCTGGTCGTAGCCCTTGATATTGTCAACGAAGGAAATACCGGGGGCGACGATACAGCGATCATAGCCGAAACTCTTGCCACCCTTGGTGGTAACCTTTTGTCCCTTGGCATCAATACCGGTAACGGTATCGTGCACCACTGTTACACCGTGCTTGGCCAGTCCGTCATAGCCAAACTTGAGGGAGTCCATCTTGCGGCCTCCACCCAGCACCTCGTTACTCAGGTAACAGGTGTAATAATGCTTGTTCGGCTCGATCAGTGTCACCTCGACCGAAGCATCTGCCCGGCGGATGTACTTGGCAGCAGTCGCGCCCGCGGTTCCGCCACCAACAATAACAACCCTCTTTTTGCCAGCGGCGGCAGCAATGGAGGGGAAGCCGACGGCACCGACAGCTGCAGCGCTACCGGCAATCTTGATGAAACTTCTGCGATTAATCTTGTTCATGATCCTGTATCTCCCCTACTGTTGGCTGGCAAAGAACTGCAGTAATGCTTCAATCTCGGCATCACTCAACTTCTCCACCTTCTTTTTCATCTTCTTGGGCATCTCTCTGGTACCGCCCATGAAGTCTTCCATGGAATACTGCATGTAGGGAAGCCATTGACTGTAGAGGATACCGGCATCGTCATCGGCCAGGCCGCCTCTTTCATCGTGGCACTTTTCACAGTTGTTGCCGAACAACTCTTCACCGGCTGCCACCTTGGCGGCGTCCGTCTTCTGGCTGGTTATTGCGATCGGTTGTTTTGCGAAAACAGAAGCCATGAGCTGGAATTCTTCATCGCTGTAGCCCTTGGCGATACGACCCATGATCGTGCTGCCGCGTTCACCGCTCTTGAAGGCCTTCATGGAGTCAACGATGTAGATCTCCGACATGCCGGCCAGTGAAGGCGATGCGGGTCCGACACTGGCCCCATCGGTACCGTGACAACCGGCACAGGTGTCGGCCAGCATGGTGGCGGTCGGTGCGGCCGATAACTGCGCAGTGCCCAGCATCATGCCGCAACCCAGTAGCACTGCGAGTGATTTGTTTACAGACATAGAACGTCTCCTCTCTTTCTTGATTAGGACAGCTTTACTGAAGACTTCAACAACGGAAGACGGACGTGTGGTGTATCCCGCCCCCCGGTGGAATTCTGTTGCAGGACAACCCTGCCGGTCATCAACCGCGGCCTGTTTAAAATGACTTGATATACAGGCAACTTGCTGGCTGATGCCTATGAGCCTAGTCATTAATGTTGTCCGCGTCAAAGCCAATGCTGAAGTTTATCCAGGTAGTCATCAATCAGATTTATCCGCTACTGACACTTCTGTCAGTGTTAGTGCGAACGATTCACTTTTGCAGACGCAGTGCATTCATGACCACGATCAATGAACTGAACGACATGCCGATCGCCGCACCCCAGGGCGGTATCCACCCGGCGGCCGCAAACGGTACTGCAATCAGGTTATAGGCCCCCGCCCAGGCAAAATTCTGCTGGATATTGCGCCGTGTGCGACGGGCCAGACGTCGGGAATCCACAATCACCGAGGCATCATTACCCAGGATCAGAAAATCGCTGCTGCTGTTTGCGAGGTCTGTGGCATCGGCAAAGGAGATCGACACATCCGCTGCCGCCAGCGTCGGCGCATCGTTGATACCATCACCCAGCATGGCGAGCTGTCGACCCTGTGCCTGCTGTGCCTGTGTCCAGGCCAGCTTGTCGGCGGGCGACAGTCCACCGCGTGCATCCTCGATACCCAGTTGCTCGCCCATTCCCTGAACGCTGTCGGGCGCGTCACCGCTGAGAAGGGTGAAATGCCGTACACCGCTGTCTTTCAGGCCGGCCAGCAGCGTCTCGACACCCGCTCGCAGCGGATCTTCAAACAGCAGCACGGCCTGCACGCCCGCGGGACTGGCAAGCACCGACACCAGCCGTCCCCCGGTCCGGGCACCGGCAATGAGTGCCCGGGTCCGCTCATCACAAGGCACACCCGCGGTCGCAAAGTCCGGCTTGCCGAGACGCCACTCGACACCCTCGATGGTGGCTTGAATGCCGGCACCCGGGACATTCTTCACTTCGCTGGTGGCAAGCCGCGGCTGCGGGACACGCTGGCGCAGGGCATACGACAGCGGGTGCGCCGACCCGGCCGCCAGCGCCGCCGCGTGACGCAGACAGCTGTCTTCATCAAGCCCGGCAACCGGCACCACCTCGGCAACGGCCGGTTGTCCCGCGGTCAGCGTGCCGGTCTTGTCAAAGACAAACCAGTCACAGCAGGCCAGGGCATCGAGGGCGCGCATGCGCAGCGGCAGGACACCCAGCTCGATAAAGCGGCCCGCGCTGACGGCCAGCGCCACCGGGGTCGCCAGCGCCAGTGCACAGGGACAGGTCACAATCAGTACGGCAATGGTGCTGGACAGCCAGTTACCGGGATCTGTTTGCAGCCAGTAGACAGCAGTAGCCGTCGCGATCAGCAGCAGCACGGCCACGAAACCACTCGCCACTCTTTCCGCCAGCTCCGCATAGCGCGGCCGCAATTCCAGCCCGCGCTCCACCAGCTGGCGGATTTCACTGACAGCGGATTGCTGTACCGCGTGGGTCACCCGGACCGTCACCGGCTGCTCGCCATTGACCGATCCGGCGACAACACTATCGCCCGGCTGGCACACCACCGGCAGGGCCTCGCCCGTTAGCAGCGATTCGTCAAAGCTGCTGATACCACTCAGCACGGTTCCATCGACCGGCAGGGTCTCACCGGGCAACACACGGATAAGGTCACCGGCGGCCAGTTCCTCGATCGCCACGGTATCGGCCACGTCGGCCGCATCCAGCCGGGTCGCCGTGCGCGGCGTGACGCGTGCCAACCGGTCCAGCCGTGCGGCTGCACTGAGCTTGCCGCGCAGTTCCCAGCGTCGTGCCAGCAGCAGAAAGAAAATGAACATGGCAATGGAATCAAAGTACACATCGCCCTGCCCGGTCAGCGTGGCATGCAGACTGCCGATGAATGCCGCAGACAGGCCCAGCACCACGGGGACATCCATGCCCAGGCGTCGATGCCTGAGGTCATTCCAGGCGCCGATGAAAAACTCCTGGCCGGGCCAGGCCAGCAACATCCCGCAAAGCAGCAGGCTGGTCCAGCGCCCCAGGGTGACCCACAGCGGCAGCACCACCCCGGGCCCGGTATCCGCCATGACATAGCTGGCCAGTGAGAAATTCATCACCAGCATGCCGACCGCGCCGGCAAAGATCAGCCGCTCGGTACTGCGCTGGCGACGCAGCCGGTTGAGCTGCTCGCTGCGGGTGGCATCAAAGGGGTGGGCAATGTAGCCAATAGCGGTGATCGCCCTCAGGATCTCGCTGAGCCGAATGGTCTCGGGGTCCCAGCGTACGCGGGCGCGCTGCGTGGTGTCATCGATATGCACATCAATGACACCGGGCAGGCTGCGCAAGTGTCGCTCGTTCAGCCACAGGCAGGCCGGGCAACGGATATTGTCGAGCAGCAGTGCGGCCTCGTGGCTGTCGCCAACAGAGGCAACGAAGTCCTGTTGTATGTCCGGCCGGTCAAACAGCTCGACCTGGCGCAGGAAGTCCGGCACCAGTTCGCGACTGGCGGACACGGCCGGATCGGTACGGTGGCGGTAGTAGTCGTCCAGGCCGGCATCCACGATGGCCTTGCAGACGGCATGGCAACCATGACAGCAGAACTCGCGGGGCTCACCGAGCGCGTCGAGCATCGGTAGCGACAGGCCCTGCGGCACCGGCAGGCCACAATGAAAGCAGCGGGCCCCGGCCGACACCCGTGCCTGGTTGTGCCGCATCAGCTGACTGCTACGACAGTTATTCCTCTTCCTTGGGAACGGCCATGCCGTAGTAGGCGGCCAGGCCCTCGATCTCTGCTTCCGTCAGCGCCTCGGCAACGACGCGCATGCGTGAGTAGATATCGTTGCCGCGGTCACCCTCCTTGAACTCGGTCATTGTGTAGACCAGGTACTCCGGATACTGGCCGGCCAGCGCCGGGTGGTCGAACTGTCCGCCGCGCCCGTCGCGACCATGACAGGACGCACAGGCCTTGATCAGTCGCTCGGGATCGCCCCGGAAGACCAGTTGCAGGACAGCCGGATCCATGTTGCGATCAGCCGCCGGTTGCGCCGGTTGCTGCGCGGCAAACCAGGCCGCCAGGTCCGCCAGCTGCTGCTCATCCAGTTCACGGGTCACCTTGTACATATCGCGGTCGTCGCGGTTCTTCTCCTGGTAGTCCTTGAGCTGCTTGTAGAGATAGCTGGTACTCATACCGGCGATGTTGACGTCCTCGGGGTCATCCGAGATGCCAAAATCGCCGTGGCATTTTTTGCACTTGCCCTCCTTCGCCAGCGCCTCGCCGCGGGCCGGATCCGCCGCCTTCAGCATCTTTACCGTTGCCACGTCAAAGGCCACGGCCGAAGAGGGCCCTGCCCCGGCCGTCGGAATCAACAGGGCCATGCCGGTCAGAACAACGAGTAGTCGTAACATGATCATATGCTCCATGGGACAGTACCGTAGGTATCCATCAGGAAGAACTGGGCAATCGGGTAGCCATAGCTGGCCACCATGTAGACCACGACCAGCAGCACCCAGAAAGCAAAACTGTTCATCAGGTGCGGCATGCGCTGCACCGCATGCAAGGGTTCGGCGTATTCGACCGTGAGGCTGGCCTCGGCCTGCGTGTTGCCGTGAGTCCGGTACAGGTTGTAGACCAGCATCACCGCAGACAGGAACAGGATGGCACCGCCGACGATCATGGCGGACTCGGCCGGCAGCCAGGCATTCACGAAGGACTCGTCATAGGGTGTCGACGAGATACGTCGCGGCTGTCCGGCAAGGCCGAGCTGGTGCCACGGCAGTGTCAGGATCAGCATGCCGATGAACCACAGCCACAGCTGCCTCAGCGCCAGCGCGTTGGAATGCAGCTGCTTGCCTGTCATCTTCGGCCACAGGGTGTAGGCAATCGCGAAATACATGATTACCGTGGTACCGCCGAAGATCAGGTGAAAGTGTCCGGTGACCCACTGGGTATTGTGCACCATGGTATTCATGGCATAACTGGCATTGATCATGCCGCCAAAGCCACCGAAGCTGAGCATCAGTATCGCCAGGATGGCCGCGAGCACCATCGGATTACCCCAGGGCAATGCGCCGATCCAGCCGAACAGGCCCTTGCCGCCACGCAGGCGACCGGCGATCTCCAGTGAGGCGATAATGGTAAAGCCGGTGATCAGGGTCGGTACCGCCACCATGAAGGTGCCGGTCATGTGCAGGAACTTCCAGCCGCCTGCCTGGAACGGATCCATGTAGAGGTGATGAAAGCCGATCGGTACCGAGAACACCAGCAGCATGATAAAGGCGAGCCGGCCCATCTGGTCGCTGAACAATCGCCCGCCGGCCGCCCTTGGCAGCAGGGTATACAGCGCGATATAGGCCGGGAACAACCAGAAGTAGACAATGGCGTGCAGGGTCCACGAGAACAGGGTTCGCGCCAGCCCGACATCGACCGTGTCGATCAGACCCAGCGACCAGGGAATCAGCTGGAACAGCACCTCGGAGGCCACGCCGAGACTGGTGATAAACCAGAGGATGGCATTGGCCGTGGTGCCGTACATCGCCAGTGGCACGGTCTCCCCCGGGTTGGCCTTTTTCCAGGTGGTCATCATCATGACCATCTCCAGGCACCATACCCAGGAACCCACCACCAGCAGGGTGGCGCCGATATAGAATGCCGGGTGTGCCTGCAGCGGCGGATAAAAGGTGTACAGCACCGAGGCATTGCCGGTCAGCAGCGGTCCGGCCGCCAGCAGCACGCCAACTACGGCCAGCCAGAAACCGAACCACGCCAGCGGCTTGTTCCACAGGTCCTGCTTGAGACTGGTCGTTGCGGTGTAATAGCCGTAGCCCATGACCAGGAAGGTGGTCAGCACGAACGCCATCAACACCCCGTGGGTCGACACCGAGCCAAAATACAGCTCCGGTGATTTCAACCCGGGGATCAGGTCGATCCTTTCAATGACCTGGTAGAGGCCCAGCAGGGCAGCCACGACAAAGGCGATAAAACCCACCCACATACTCGCAAGGCTCAGGCCGGCAGCATCGGACTGATTCATGATGATTCCCCCCCGGCGGATTCAGGCACCACGACCAGGCGTGACCACATGGAGTCATGCCCGAGGCCACAGTACTCGTTGCACAACAGCGAAAACTCCCCGGTACGCGGGAAGGTCGTCGTTACCTCGGAGATGTAGCCCGGGACGATCATGGTCGCCATGTTGGTAAACGGGACGTGTACACCGTGCAGGACATCTGCACTGGCAATGCGAAAGGTGACCGGTGTGTCGACCGGCACCTCGATACGCGGCGGATAGAAGCCGTAGCGCGCCGCGACCAGGGTCACGGTCAGACTGCCATCGTCGTTGCGTTTCACGCCGAGATTGTCCTCGGCAAATTCCTCGCTCAGGTGCAGGCGCGAGGAGTCGATGGTCTCGACGTTGCTGGGCGGGTGGATATTGCTGGAGAGTGCATAGAAACCCAGCAGGCCACCCATAACGAAGGCCATGATGAGAGACAGCCAGACCCATTTTCGTTCCAGCGGATCTTCACAAATTGTTCGCAGTGGATCCAAAGACATACCTGCCTCCCCTAGTTGACCGGACCGTGTTCAAGAAACATGTAGAAAAACATGTATCCCCAGCCGGCCAGCATCAGGGCCGCGAACACCAGCAGCAGGGCAAAGGTACCCACCGGCGAGCTGTCGAGGATTTTCTGTTCCTCTTCAGGGGTTAGTTGGCTCATACACTCCCTCCTTGACTGGATCACTCAGGCTGTAAAGCAGCCGACCTCAACGCAACACAGGCAGCTGTTTGCCGCCTGCCGGGCAGAAATACAGAAAATGAACGGAACGTTACAGATAAATTTTCCTTCGAGCCTGTCCCGCAGTCACAGTAACCGGCCCGTTGCCCCCTGTTGCTGTTTTCAGCCGATCTTCTACGATTGTCTTTTGATTTACAAGTAGATGACCGAAGCATCCCGACTATCTGCCAGAGACCTGACAAAACGGTCAGGCAGGCAACGAGTCAGGGAACCGTAAAAAAACACCACCACCCGGCCAGAACACACCAGCCCCCCCAGATCCGGCTTGCCACGTTTAACCCCCACAGTAACCGTGGAATGAAACCCCCGCCTTATTGACATAGGTCATGGCATAGCGGTCCTGACTCGCCTAGATTCAGACGATGTATTGATCAAATCAGCTGTAGCCCGGGGGGGCACTAGTAACAGTGAATATATCCGGCATCCTTGTCATTGTTTCCCCGAAAAACGTGGACGCAATGGTTGCAGAACTTGGCCAGATGGACGCTATCGACGTTCATCACATCGATGCAGCCACCGGCCGCATCGTTATCACCCAGGAAGCGGAGACCATCAGCGACGAGGTCGATGGTCTGAAGCGCATCCGCGCCCTGCCCGGCATCATCCTGGCAGAAATGTCCTATCACAATTTTGAAGATGACACCGAGTTGCTGCAGGGCATCCCCGCGGAACTCGAGGGCGAAGACCTGGACAGCATCAAGGTACCCGGATTCCTCAACGAATAGCACGCGCACATACATCAGAAGCAAACACCTTTTCGGAGAGCGCTATGGACGTCACACGCAGAGAGTTTCTCAAGACCAGCGCAGCAGCGGCCACTGCCACTGCCGCCGGCATCACCGTACCCGCCGCCGCACTGGCCCAGTCAAAAGAGGCCGAGGCCGATGTGCAATGGGACAAGAGTGTTTGCCGTTTCTGTGGGACCGGCTGCGGCATCATGGTCGGCACCAGGGACGGCCGCATCGTCGCCACCAAGGGTGACCCGGATGCACCGGTCAACAAGGGACTGAACTGCATCAAGGGCTACTTCAACGGCAAGATCGGCTACGGCAAGGACCGCCTCACCCGGCCATTGATGCGTATGAAGGACGGCAAGTTCGACAAGCAGGGCAAGTTCCAGGCAGTCAGCTGGGAGCAGGCCTTCGACGAAATGGAAAAACAGTTCAAGCAGACCTACCAGGAAATGGGACCGCACGGCGTCGCCATCTTTGGCTCCGGCCAGTACACCATCCCGGAAGGTTATGTCTCGGCCAAGCTGATGAAGGCCGGTTTCCGCAGCAACAACATCGATCCCAACGCACGCCACTGCATGGCCTCGGCCGTGGTCGGTTTTATCCAGACCTTCGGAATCGACGAGCCCGCCGGCAACTACGATGACATCGAGCACACCGATACCGTCGTCACCTGGGGTGCCAACATGGCGGAGTGCCACCCGATCCTGTGGGCGCGCGTCTCCGATCGCCGGCTCACGAACGACAACGTCAGGCTGGTCAACCTGACCACCATGAGCAACCAGACATCCGACATCGCCGACACCGAGATCATCTTCAAGCCGGGCACCGACCTCGCCATCCAGAACTACCTGCTGCGCGAGATCATCAGGCGCGACGCCGTCAACCAGGCCTTCGTCGACAAGCACTGCGTGTTCGCTACCGGCCCCTACGATATCGGGTACGGCATGCGCGCGACGGACAAGTTTTGCTATGACGCCGAGAAGGACATCCAGGCCAAGGAACTGAAGGTCACGCTGGACAAGGACGAGGCCATCGCCCAGCGCCGCAAGGCCGGCGAGGTGGTGGAACAGAAAAACACCAGGAAGCCGGTGAAACACTGGATGATCGGTTTCGAGGACTTCAAGAAGGGCGTGGAACCCTACACCCTGGACTTCGTCGCTGAAATGTCCAGGGGCGATCCCGACGAGGACCTGGAGACCTACAAGGGCAAGCTCAAGGCACTGGCCGACCTGTACGTCGACCAGAACCGCAAGGTGACCAGCTTCTGGACCATGGGCTTCAACCAGCATTACCGCGGCAGCTGGGTGAACGAACAGATCTATGCCATCCACCTGCTGCTCGGCAAGCAGTGCATGCCGGGCAACGGCGCCTTCTCGCTCACCGGCCAGCCCTCCGCCTGCGGTACCGCCCGCGAGGTGGGCACCTTCGC
>CAJQNP010000254.1 GCA_905479705.1 uncultured Gammaproteobacteria bacterium | reverse complement strand
AGGCTGACAGCGAGGCCAAGCAGGATGGTGATCGCGGCGAAGCAGGCATACCTTCGCCGCGACCAGCCGGAGACCGCATCGCCCTGCTCGCGTGAAGACTGTCTGCCGTGCTTATCCATGGCTACTCGCACAGGGGTGGTTATGGATACGGATCAGTGTAAAGCAAAAAAAAGCCCTGTTCACACAGGGCTATTTTTAAGAAGTTATTGCCGCAAGCAACACGCGACATCATACCTGAAACGCAAGCTGGCCCGTATCGGGCTGCAGTATCAGGCTTGCTTGCGACGACGTCTGGCGATCGAGACCAATCCCAGCAGGCCTGAGCCCATGAGCCAGACGGAGGCGGGTAGCGGTACTGCTGCCAGGCCGGTTACTTCGCCTTCGATGACATCATTGGCGCAGGTCATGGTCCAGTGGAAGGCAAACGTGCTGTTGTTCTCAAGGCCGGTACCAGTCAGGTCAATGAAAAAGTCAATTGTTGAGTCGTCAACGCTCCAGTCGCTGCTATTACCTCCAACTAGCGCTACACCACCGCTAGTGGTATCGACGGCCACTTCCTGTCTATTTCGAAAGGTCCCTGTCATGAAATCGTCGCTTACCAATGCATCCGTTTGGTTATCACCCGAGCCCAGGCTGTAGAGTGAACCACCAAGGTTGTCACCATTTGCTGACCATCGGTTGTCCAAGGCAAAACCATGGGTCCAGACAGTGCCGTTTAAGGCATCGTCACAGATGTAAGGCGCTGCACAAAGTGCAAGGGGATCGGGAGTCCAGGCACCACTCAGGAACAGGTCACCGTAACCGACTCCGTTGGTACCAGCAAACACGGGTAGTATTGTATCGTCGCCCTTGCCGGCGAACTCTGTATCGATACTGATCGTGAGCGTGTTGACTGAACGCGTCACTGTCATACCTTCTACTTCGAAGTTATCCGTTAACGGGTCTTCAATCAGGTCCCCTTGCCCTTGATCAAAAGCACCCATGTAGAAGTCATTGACGCCGACAGAGGGGTTATCATTGATATAAGCCGCCTGTGCCGGCAGCGCGACGGCTGCAAGTAGTACACAACCACTTGATAATAAGGTAGATTTTATTCCTTTCATTGTGCTCTCCCGGTTCCTGATTGTTGAGTTATTTTTGCCTACTAAGTGTGTTATTCGACATCAGCAGCAGTGTTGACTGATAAGAGCTATATAGCAGTGCCTTGGCAGTGGGTTGATTGCATGCATGATCTGCGCCATATAAACAAACCGGATACGTTACAACTGATTAGCTGCATCTATAATTTTGTCGTCGCTGAATATGTAAGGTATCTGTAAGTAATACCAACACAGATATATGAAGATTTACTCTGGGGGATAAATATTATTAGTATTTATCAATCGCTTATTGGTGCAGACGGTTCAGCTTTGTTGTTGTATGGAAATCCGACATAATTGCCGGATTTTAAAGGCCTCACCACCAGGCCGCTTTTACTGTATCAATGAGCCTGATTTATGACCCTGGCGCCGTCGCCATAGCAGTCTGCGCCTTTGTATGCCTATGGCCGGGATGAGAAGCAGGACTACCCAGAGTGGATCCATCTTTGCAGCAGGGTCGATGGCACATCCGCCGCCACCGCCGCCTCCACCACCGGAGGACGCACTGCCGGTGACATTGTCAGCCGCCTGCGGCGACAGACCGACACCGCCCGGGTCCTTGATCACACCATTGGCACGTCCATCAGCGTCGTTTGGCCCACCGTCCTGCAGGGTCAGCTGCACACAGTAATGTCCTTGTTGCAGTCCAGCCTGGTAGGCCCTGGCACCGGGTGCAGGACAACTGTCCCGACTGCCCGCTGCCGAGGCGACACTGTTGCCGGCATCCTCAACAAAATCCTGCCACCCGCTCTCGAGGTGATATTTACGGTACACCGCGTCAGCACCAATTTTGGCGGCCTGTGGTATCACCACCTTCACCGACTGGCCGGTCTGGCGCAGGCCGGTCACTTCAAAATCATACAGGCCGCCGGGAAATTCCAGCGCACTCTCCACGCTGGCGCTGACCCCGATACCCGACTGATTTGCATAGGCCTCGATATCCTGCAGGCTGATAGCGGCGCCGTAATAGCCGGCCGCCAGTGCGGTACCACCAAGACGCAGACTCAAGCCCGGCTCTGTAATCAACAAGGCCCGGTCAGAAACTGCCTCTACACTTTGCAGCACAGCCGGATCATCAATGGCATCGAGATAATCCGGCACACCGTCCTGGTCGGCATCACCGGTGCCTTCATCGTCATCTGAAATACCATCACCGTCCTGGTCCCGCGCGGGCGAGGTCGATTCCGGCTGACTGACGCTGATCAGGACTTCCGCAGCAACGGATTCAGCCGGCTCACCATTGTCAGTAACAGTGACCTTTACCGAATAAACGCTTTCAGCCAGAAACTGCGGATCAAAGATGAAGGTATCAGCGCCACCGGTACCGGTATCGAACAGGCGGTTGTCTGTCTCGCTCCAGTCAAAACTGTGATGGTCATTGGCATCCGGGTCAGTCACTGCGGCAAAGACTTCTACCAGGCCGTCATCGGTATAGACGACACGTGCACGCGCACCCTGTTGTTCCACATCCAGATCAATCCGGGGCGGTGCATTGCCTGTAATAATGGTTACCGTAATGGATTGCGTGCCGAAATTACCCTGGCTGTCATATGCGACCAGTGACAGTGCTGCATCCAGGTCCTCGCCGGTGCGGGCGCTGTCCCAGCTGAAACTGTAGGGTGCCGAGAAGTCGGTCCCAACCAGGCCCTGATCATCAAACAGCTCGACCTTGCTGATGCCGACGTTATCAGACACCGTGGCATTGATAACAACAAGGCCGCTGACTGCGGCACCGTGCTGCGGGTTTGCAAAGGCGACCATGGGCGGTTCGTTGTCGATCGGTGTTTGACCACCGGCAAGCAGCACAGCAGCCAGTGCATCGACGCGGCCATTGCCAAACACCGGGTCAAAGCCGGGGTCACCGAGATCGACGGCACTGCTCTCCAGCACCGCCTCTACCTCAACCGGTGACAGTGATGGATTGGTCGCCATGATCAGTGCAATGGTTGCCGCCGTCGCCGGCGCGGCAAACGATGTACCGGAGGCAGAAGCATAGCCACCGCTGCTGCTCGTGGTCCAGAGCCTGTCACCGGGCGCAGCCACATCGATAAAGTTCCCGTAGTTCGACCAGCTTGCCCGGACGTCATTGCTGGTGGTTGCCGATACCGCAATAATCGATTCACTGTCGGCAGAGGTGCTCAGTATCCCTCCGTTCCCGGCGGAGACCACGACCAGCCCCCCAAGGCTGCGCATATAATCGGCTGCCGTGCTGATGACGGAGCTTGAACTGATGTCATAGCTCACATTGGCAACCCGGGCACCATTGTCCGCCGCCCAGGTGATGCCGGCTGCCAGGGTGCTGGTCGAGGCCAGGCCATTGGGGTCGTTGGTTACCCTGACGGGCATGATCAAGGCATTGGGCGCAATGGAGGCAACACCCAGGCCGTTATCCATGACGGCGCCGATGACACCGGCCACCTTCGTGCCGTGATCCGCGATATCGGAGGTATCTGAATTGTTACTGGCAACATTTTGTCCGCTGACCATCTTGCCGGAGAGGTCGTCATGTAAGCCGTTGACACCGCTGTCGACGACGGCAACGATTATGGCATCACCACGCGTGATGTCCCATGCCCCGGGGAGGTTCATGGTTTGCAGGTGCCAGGCATCGAGGAATTTAGGATCGTTCGGCGTGTAGTCAGTTGGCTGCAGGTAAAGGTCTTTCTCACAAAATTCTATGTTTGGATTATGTGACAGGGCCTTGATGACCTTGTCTTCCGCACCGGGCGGGACCGAGATGATATGCACGTTGATTCCGGGGATGCTGCCAGCGGAGTCGGCGCCCTCTGGCGCCAGCAGCTTCTTGAAACGCCCCGCTGATAGCCCGGCTTTGGGCTGGACAAGGATCTGCCCCTTCACCCATTTCTCGTGTTGACCAGACCGCGGTTCGGCTGCTGCATTGAAACCGGTAGCGAGCACGGCATAGCTGAGGATGATATGGAAAAAAATTCGTAACATACTAATTGCCCTGAATTATAAATACCTGTCAGGGGTCGCGGCAGGCTAACGCGTGTAATTCAAGTGGTTGTCGGCAATTAGGTCTTTATCATTAAGCCAAGATAGATAAAACGCGATGCAGGTCACCTTTATATAATGCGTGGCAGCATTACCTGCATACACTCCGTCGAGCAAGAGCATGGATGTGGAACACAAAAAAGGCGGATCCTGGTGGGTGTCCGCCTTTTCTTTGCGTTCTGATGTGTAGATTGATGGTTTTCTCGACTTTTTATCCGAGCCTCATAGGCTTAAATCCTATACGACTCAGCAATCAATAAAGGATGGAGACCGAAGACATAGTTAGTACTTTTCCGGTACCAAAGGATTGGTGGCCGGTTCAACCCGTCCTGCTTCCCCAGTGGCTGCCCGGAGGTCATTTTCAGTAGCGGTTTTGGATAGTGCTCGCGCGACAGCGGCCACAGCCGTGAGCAGGAACCGCCACAGAGTATTACGGGACGGATTGTCATGGTGTTGTCCTTGTCAGTTGCAGTGATGTTGATTGAAACAGGACATATTGTGCCGCTGGGGATTTATCAGGCTGCCTGTGCGGCATCGTATTCAATTGCGATCAGCGAGACGTCGTCATCGAAGGGGTCGCCCCGGCGCCAGTCCTGCAGGCTGGTGCTGAGACCGGTCAGTGTTTCCTGCAGTGGACGCTGACAGGACTGCAACATGTGCTCGACCAGGCGCTCGCTGCCGAACGGGTGTTCATCTGCATTCATGCACTCGCTGATACCGTCTGAATAGCAGAACAGGCGGTCGCCCGGGTGCAGGGTGAATTCTGTGTTCTCGTAATGCACATCCGGCAGCAGGCCGACTGGAAAGCCGCCATTGCCGAGATGTTCGATGCTGCCGTCACGCGAGATGCGGAACGGGTGAGGGTGTCCAGCCTGGCACATCCGGACATCGCCGGTCGAGGTGTGGATTATGCCGTAGATCATTGTGAAGTAGGGGGTGGCATCGTTGTTGTCCTGGAAGCGACGGTTGAGTTCGGCTACCACGGCCGCCGGTGACGTTATGCATTCAGTGCCCGGCGGGTTGGCGCCGGCCTGTTTGACCGGGCTGCCTTCCTCGGCCGTGGATGAAAGGACTTTGCCGAGGGTGAACGACAGCATGGCAGAACGCACACCGTGTCCGGCGACATCTATGTGGTAGAAAGCCAGGTGGCTGTCATCAAGCTTCAGGTAGCTGAATATGTCGCCTGCCACTACGGTGGCAGGGCAGAATAGTGACTGCAGATTCAGGCCCAGCGTGTAATCTGACTTGGGCAGCATGCTGCGCTGCATCACGGCCGCGGCTTCCAGGTCACGGCTGATGGTGTCATGGCTTTGCTGTAATTGCCGGTTGGCATGCGTCAGGGCATTGTTGCGTTCCGCGAGTACCTGCTCG
>CAJQNP010000253.1 GCA_905479705.1 uncultured Gammaproteobacteria bacterium | reverse complement strand
CCTGTCCAGGAAGAAAAAAATGCGCTCACGCCCCTGGTTCGAGATACCGCATCGTGCCAGTAAACCAATGAAGATTCTTTTCGGACACTGGGCCAAGCTGGTCATCAGTCCATCGAATAAAAAATCGGCAGGCGTGGTGCCCCTGGATACGGGATGTGCGAACGGTGGCCGGTTTACCGCGTTACGACTCGAAGACTGTCGCTACTTCAGGTTAAAGTGCAAAAACAGGGCTGTTCCCTGGGCAAGTCTCGCAACCTAGAGCCGCGGAGCCGTGCGGCGCTGGGGATGGGGGAGAGCCTGTGAGTGGGTCTGTGAATCCAGTGCCAGACGGTCCGGGCTAACACGGTTCCCCATTACATGTCGCTGATAAGCCGTCCAAAAGTCTCAACCTGTTTCCAATCGGTGAACTCAATGACGGTCTCAGGATCGGTAGGACCTTTAGTCATCCACATAATCAGCCGGATCATCTGTCGGTCCCGAAAGCGATACTTCCTGTAATCTATTTTACCTGCAAAGACAGCCAGTTCCTTCGGATGCCAGCAGATCTGCTTTAGAAATTTCTTTAGATAAGGATTTGTTTCCGGCTGGTTCTTTTCCGGCTTGCGTGCGACAACGTTGACCGAGAAAAAGGCATTCGCTTTGCTGTCCAGGAGTTGCGCGTTTCTTTTTATGAATTCATATACCTTCCTGTGATGTTTTCCGTAGCGGATACTTGCGCCGAGAATTATCTTGTCGAACGATCCCAGGTCCACATTTTGTTCATCATCAATAGAAATCAGGGTTACCTGGTGGCCCTGCTGCTCGACCACCTGACGCAGTCGCCGGCAGATTTCTCGTGTATGGCCATCAGTAGTTGAATAGATGATCAAAATTTCAGACATAGTTCATACCCGGCTCAGTCGTTATCAGTGAGTTTTTCTTCTCTGGGGTGTCAAGCATAGTCGGTTTTTTCTTTGCACTGAATAGTATGCCTGGCAGCTGTGGAATTTCTATGAATGGTAGGTCGCACCATGCCTGCGATTGTCAGCAACGGCCTCGACCCGGCCATTCTCATCCCTGATGGCGATGTTGAATGCACCGAAGTACATGTCCTTGCTGTTAAAAGGCCTTAATTGAAAATGTTGTTTCAGGCCATCCGGGTTCACGCCCGGCTCATACTGAACAACGTACTTGTTATCCTGGTAGTCGACATGGAGGCGTGGTGCATTTACCGACTCTTGTGGATCGAGTTTGTTGTGAGCGAGATTCATCCAGCCCTGGGTCATGGTGGTGGTTATCCTGCTGGCTCCCGGTGACCCCATGGCAATCACCTTGCCTTGTTCATTCCAGGCTACTGCTGGTGACATATTGGAGACAAAACGCTCCTGTGGTTTAAGGGTGAAGAAACCGTGAGGATTCAACTCCGGTTCACCCAGGCTGTTATTACATGTTACACCCGTTCCTGGAATGGTAATACCCGAGCCATATCCGTTACTCATGGTAATCGAAACGGCTGCACCTTCACTCGAGATGATGCTCATGTGCAGGGTATTGGGCGACAGCCTTTTATCCAGGTATTTTTTCAGCCATGCCCTTTCCAGAATCTGAAATGCACGCTTTTCACTCCAATGGCCCGCCGCCTCTTCGTGGCGAAGATTAAGCATGGCTTCCTGGGCCCTGGCCAAAAGAAGGGCCTTGTTTTCCGGACTTGAAGCGGGATCCCATCGGCTATCAATCATTCCGATCATGGATCCAACCATGGCGCCGCCGATTGATGGAGGGGGGTTAAGCGCCAGTTTGTAATTTTGAGACGATATAACAAGGGGTTCTCTTATGATCGCCCGATAGTTGGCCATGTCACTTCGTTTCAGGTGGCCACCATGAGACTGAATCTCTCGCTCAAAGGCCTCTGCAATGTAACCCTCATAGAAAACCCGCGCACCTTCCGTTGCGATTGCATCAAGAGTCTGGTCGTAATCCGGCAGCGTGAAGATGTCATTTTCACGAATCGGTTGTTCTCCGGTGAAAAAACATTTTCGGCTTTCTGCCTGGGGATAAAAGATGAGCCTGCCTGCCAGTTCCAGCCAGGTAGCCAGGGTCATGTTTGCCGCAACGCCTTCTCTGGCCATTTGAATGGCCGGTGCCATGACTTCTTTCCATGGCATATGGCCGTAGTGCTTCCACGCTGCTTCCAGCGCCCTCAGCATTCCCGGTATGGCAATCGATCCATGCCCGACATTGACTGCTATACCATCACCGTAAGGCACAACGACCTCTCTCCAGGCATGTGTGTTTACGCTGGATATCCCGGGCATGGCATCCGCCCCGTCAATGACGACAGGTTTCTCACCGGGTGGTTTGATTGTGATGAAGGCGCTGCCACCGAGGCTGCACATCAGGACCTCGGCCAGGCTTGCAGCTAGCGCGCAGCCCACGGCAACATCAACCGCATTCCCGCCATTTTCAGCAATGATTTGTCCTGCTCTAACGGTTGCGGGTGAGTCTGCTGCAATGGCGATTTTAGTGCTGGACATGAAGTGTTCCTGCTGCAGTTAAATCGATACTTCCGGACCCTTACAGGTCCAGTGAAAAGTCAGCTTGGACCTTGATATGCGATACCATAGTCACAGGCAGTAATTATTGACGGTATACATTGTCAGGGAGCCCCGGGGCTATTGTTTCCTGCACATGTGTGTACTCGGCAATGATCCCGGTATCCGCTTACCTGCTCATCAAAGGCAACAGTATAAGCATGGCGATGCCGGACGGTATGAAGCCGTGTATGATTTCGCACAGGTCGAACATAGCGACCCGACAGTTGCTTGCGGATGATCACGGGAATCCATCCATCCAGCCTGAGCCTTGTGGCTTATGGTCGTTAAAGTTACTGCAATTGTCTGGCTGGGCTGTTGATGTGGATCAACAACATGATTTGCCGTATTTTGGGATCATTTGCCAGGCACGTGTTTGCTTCAACCCTGACTTGCGAGGTCTACCGAATATGCGAATCCTCATCACGTTTGTCCTATTTTCACTGACGGCGCTGCTTTGCGCCTGTGACCAGCGGCACGCAGCCTCCGGTGTCGATCCAGGGCTGGGGCTCGAATGCTTCGAAAGCCATCGTGCAGCACTTCCCCCCGGAAGTCAGTATGAAGGCATCGAGAAACTTGCCGGGAGCAGGCTGACGATAAGGGTCATGAATGGTGTTGAAGTGGTGACGTTGGCCTGCGAACTGAACCCGGACGGGACGTTGCGGAGTGCCGTGGAATAATCAACGCTACAGGCACCCGTAGAGCAGGCCTTACGAGTTAATGACTAATTTTTACTCGGTGCTGGTGGCAGTGATTCTATCCTTGTACAAATCCGCCAGCGGACACCAGACTTCCTGAAACAGCAAGTTTTCCTTGTCAGAATCTGATTCAGCAGATTCGATGATCTCAATCGCGCGTCGGTATAAATATTCTTCCAGTTCCAGCTTGGTTGCCATCTGATTCATCCTCCCTCGGTAGTCGTGTTCATTATACGTGGTTACCTTGTAAAAATGGGCAGAACCAGAAGTGAGGTGTTGTAAAAACAACGGCCAGATCGTGGCGGATGGCCAGGGTGAGCCGCGCCTCGCACGGTCCTCCAGTCGCGCATAAACCACCCCGGCTTCCATGCCATAACGCAATGATTATTATAGGAAGTAGTGGGCCCGCAGGACTCGAACCCGGGGTCGTGGGGTTATGCCGGTGTGATTAATGTGCACAAAAATGACCGCACGATTCGTGCGCAAGCCCGGTTTCGTGGTGTGGGAGCAGGGGGCTCAGCCAGGGGTGGGCAGGGCCGACCAGGTGCAACTATCGCCGAGACGCGCGTCAGGTACTTTCGCCAGTGGCGTTGACAGGCGCTGTGACGAGGCAGGCGGTTGCCCGCTAACCGTGGACTTTATCGTATAGGACTCATACTCTTTGCATACGTCTCCATGCTAGCGGGTGAGTGCGGTACACACATGAACCTTGATTTCGATTCCGTTCAGACTCTTGGTATTGCCATCCTGGTGTTGTACACCGGCATTCTCATGATCAGCCGTATTGGCTGGTTGCGTAATAATGACATACCTGTTCCTGTAGCCGGTGGGCTGCTGTTTGCGATTCTGACTGGCATAGCGTTCAGCGGCCTGGACCTGCGTATGAGTTTCGATATGGCATTGAAAGAGCCTCTGATGCTGGCCTTTTTTTCATCTATCGGTCTCGGTGCAGACCTGCGCATGCTTTATCGTGGTGGCCCGCAGTTATTACTGTTTGCACTCTTGTGTATCGGTTATTTGATTCTACAGAATGGCCTGGGTTTGATTGCCGCGGTCAGCATGGACCTTCATCCCCTGGTTGGACTGTTGAGCGGGTCGATTACCCTGTCTGGCGGTCATGGAACAGGTATTGCCTATGCCCAGCAATTCCAGGACACGAGCAATCTTGCAGGCGCCATGGAACTGGCCATGGCCTGTGCCACCTTTGGCCTGGTACTCGGTGGCTTGATCGGAGGTCCACTTGCCGGCCGCTTGATAAGGAAGCACCAGTTACATTCAGATGTCGATAACCAGGCAGGTCCGGCTGCCGGTCAGCCGCGGGCAGGCAGGAAGATCGATCCGGATAACTATCTGTTATCACTGTTTTATATCGTTATTTGCATGGTTGGCGGAACTGCCATTGCCTCGATCATGTCGGGTTATTCATTCACCCTGCCGGGTTTTGTATGGTGCCTGCTGATTGGTGTGATTATCCGCAATGGTACGATCTTTCACAGGCATCTGCGGGTGCATGCAGAATCGGTCAGTCTGATCGGCAATCTTTCACTTTCCCTGTTCCTGGCAATGGCGCTGATGTCACTTCAATTATGGAATCTGGTCAGTCTGGCAGGGCCGCTACTGGTGCTGCTTGCGATTCAGGTGATTGGCATCCTGGTGTTTGCGACATTCATAACCTTCCGTTTCATGGGCGGCCATTACGATGCGGCAGTCATTGCGGGCGGCCACTGCGGGTTTGCCATGGGTGCAACACCGACTGCTGTTGCGAACATGGAGGCGTTGACAAAGCGTTTTGGTCCGTCACCCCAGGCCTTTCTCGTCGTGCCGTTAATGGGTGCCTTTTTCATTGATATATTAAACGCGGTTGTCATCCAGGGGTACTTGTCACTGCCCTTGTTTGGTTTCTAGCCAGTCCTGTGAGTTTACGTTCACTCTTTGTCGCTGTTGTTGTCATAACAGTATCCGCCTGCACGCGCGGGCCGGATGAGTCTGTCATTCACAAGGAAATACAGGGGCGGCTTGACAAGGAGTTCTCCGCCGAGCTGTTTGTCATCAACTCTTTATCGCGCAAAGGCTCTGCACCCGTGCCCGCTGATGATGGGCTGTATATTTATTATGACTCCGAGCTTGCGTTTCAGCGCGACTACAACCTGACGTCCTGGAAAGGGCTGAACCTGGGAACGCTGGCTGTTGTTCTGGGGGCAACGCCCGAAGGGGTCGATGGATTCAACAGCAGCGGAAACAGTCGTGGTGATGTCCTGAAGGTTCGAGGCCGTCTGAGGTATGCATTCAGGGACGGGGAATGGGTAAATATCAGGCAGGCAGCACCACCAGCGGTTGCTGCCCGGGCAGCGACAGAATCGATGCAAGGCAGTGGACCGAATGCGGTTCTCAGGCACGTTCGCGATCTTGTACAACGTGCTCCTGCCAGGACCGGCCAGTCCAGGGAAGGCCTGATTATTGAGGAGTTCAGAAAATCACTGTCGCAGATTGATCTCGGGTCTGCGAGATATGAAGGAAAGCTGCTGTTCGGGACAGGCTGGCCAGCCGGTACCTATAATAAATTCGGAACTGCATTCAGGGATTATGCATCGCAGCACCGGTTTTCCGTTTTCAACTATGCCTCCGAGGGCAGTGTGGAAAACGGGCATCAGCTGCAAGCAGGCAAGCTGGATTTTGCATTGCTGCAGAGTGATGTAGCAGAAGTACTTTCCAAGGGCTGGCTGGCAGAATACCAGCTGCCACATCCTGATTTGCGGTCAATGGCCAGCCTGTGGCCGGAGGCACTGCATATCGTCACCCTTGAAGGAAATGGTATTGATAGCTTTCATGATTTGCAGGGCAAGCGGCTGGCTATCGGTAGCAGGCAGTCAGGCACGCGTTTTACGGCTATACGGGTGTGGATAGCATCCGGCCTGCCTGCCCCCGAGATCAGTCAGATAAAGGAAACCGGGATCGGTGCATCAATTGAAGCCCTGGAAAGCGGGGAGGTTGATGCCATATTTATCGCCGGAGCCATTCCCGACCCGGCAATCCAGGAACTCAGCCAGCAGCGCCAGGATGTTCGCCTGGTACCCATCGAACAGACCACCCTGACCGGGCTTACAGAAGAATATTTCTCCTACTATGGAACAACCATTCCGGAAAGAACCTATCCCGGTCAGTCAGAACCCTACCGAACACTTGGCTTCGCTGCCTTGCTGTTGACCAATCGGGCAACCAGTGATGAAGATGTCAGCACGTTCCTTACACTGATGGTTGAGGGTGCGGATGACATTGCCAGGAATTTCTATCGTGCCGGTTTTATATCGCCAGACACGGCCCGGCTTGGAATCGCTGTCCCCCTTCATCCTGCTGCCGAGCAGTATTATGCGGAACGAAATAACAACATAAGCGTGACAGCAGACTGATTTCCGTACACAGGGCATCCTTGATAGATGTGTACACCAGGGGCGCCTCGGGTAGTCACCACGCTATCCCCAGATCGTCCACAACGCGTTCCATGTCACCAGGTTCTGCTGCGACACAATGCCGCATACCGGCCTGCCTTCGCTCTGCTATATACACAACAGGAGGTAAGTTATGAGACTTAAGAGGCCGGCACATCTGAAGGATGACCTGGCGGTGGCATTTTTGATTGCAGTGGTGATTGCGGTGGTAATGTCTATCTGACCGGGACGCTAAGCAAACATTGCACCGTGCATATTATGGTCAAGGCCCATACCAGGGAATGAGGGCAAATAGATGCACAGACATAGAAAGTTGAAAGTACTGGCCCGATTCCAGCCCAGGGTGGTTGCAGACCTCATGCCAGGACTGGCAAAGGTCATCGGCACTGACTCGGTGTTCACCTACTCGCGACAGATGTATGAAGATGAGCCGCTCCCTGGCGAGTGGGTCCTGGAGCCTGACGACGACCGTTTTGGTGACTACTGGATACCCGAGTGTGACCTGGAGATCATCAAGGAATATCCCAAGGGCCGGTTGAGACATTGATACAGGTGGCC
>CAJQNP010000252.1 GCA_905479705.1 uncultured Gammaproteobacteria bacterium | reverse complement strand
TTTACGGTATTTGCACAGGTGCTCAGCGGACAGGACGTGATCGATGCCATCGTTGAGGAACAGCGTTGCAGCGACTATTTCATTTTTAATTCAGGTCAGTGTAATGGGATTATATCATTCGATAACATGCCTTTATTAAATTTCTTGTCAACGGTATTTCCTAATCCTGTGGCACCCCAAAATCTGGTAAAAATCATATCTATCGGAATTGATACTGATGGTGACACTGTAATTGACCGGGTGGAGGATGCCGGGCCAAATGGGGGGGATGGCAATAGCGATGGTATCGCAGACAGTGAACAGGCGCATGTCGCATCTCTTCCTGATGTTCGAAATACGTACATCACAGTGGTTGCAAACCCTGCACAAAAGCTGGGATACATGTACTTCGAAGAAGGAACTCAGGGCTTCGACGAAGGAACTGATTACCTGGCACAGGCAGACCCCCTGAGCTCGCTCAATGGCCTGAATTTTGTCTTTGGATTTCTGTCATTTGATGTCCTGGATGTGGTTGCTGGCGGGAATGCAGACATTAAAATAATCTTGCCCGATGGCGAATCGCCAAAGAAATATTTCAAGTTTGGACCGACGCCGGATAACCCGGTTGATCATTTATACGAATTTGACTTTGACGGGGAAACAGGTGCCGAGTTTGATGGTAACGAGGTGATACTGCATTTTGTCGATGGCAAGCGTGGTGATTCGGACCTGCTGGAAAATGGTGTGATTACCGATCCCGGGACGCCGGCACTCCGCGCGAAGAATTCCGGGTCTGGTGGTGGCGGGAGTAGTGGCTGCAGCCTGCACAGCGGGGGTGCCCATGCTGGCCAGGCGGGTGCCTGGTTACTGCTGTGTTTGATTGTGCTTTATGCAGGCTGGCGTAAATATAAGAAACATCAGTGATGCATGGCTTGCCCGAAAGCGTTTTAAATCTGCAATGTCTATTGTTGAGAAACGCTTGCAAGCAAGAACCGCTGCTGTCCTGGTAACGTTTTTTTGCCGGGCCCGGACTGGAATTCATTGCGTATGCTGTCAGGTGACAGCAATATTATCTGTGCTAATTATGAAGGCAGGCGGTTTTCTCGGTTATGTATAAACCCGTCATCACCAGTGCAGCGGCTATGGCTATCATGTGGCTGACGCCCAGGTCCATGGCAGTTGCGATTGCAAATGCAAGTATTGGTACTACCAGAAACAGGTAAGCAAATATACCGAGTACGAGGTTGGTTATACTTGCCGTGCGGGTGTCAGTCTGGTCTGTCTCTTCTATGCTTAGATTCATGTTACGGCCCTTCAAAGTGATGTATGTACAGGGTTATCGACAGCAAAGCCCTGACTATTAAGGGCGCTGTTTAAAAAATCTGAATGTCGCTTTGGGCGGTTGGCTGGGAACACCGCGTTCGAGTGGTGTCTTTTATGTTCAGGCGGTGAAAACGCCCCATGGGCGGTTTATCCAGTGAATGTTTGCCTTTACGCCGTGGATGGGTTTAAGTTAGCTGGTTGAAAAAACGCATTTTCCGCATAAAACGCCCCTGATCAGCATTCGTCACCGGGGTTGTTTCGTTTCTGCTCTGATATGGATGGATTATTACTATGCAACTATCAGTACGTATTATCGGTAGTCTGATGGCTGCTGCCGTCTTTCTTAACGGCTGCGCCAATGTCGGCAAGTTATCGGAAGGCGGTGTCGAAATGACGCAGGTGCCGGTAACAGAGAGCCCCAGCGGAGAAACTTTTCCCGGAAAATTCGTCTGGCATGATCTGCTGACCCCGGATCCAGCTGCGGCAGGCAGATTTTATGAAAAACTGTTTGGCTGGCAGGTTGATTATCAGGAGCAATACTCCGTCGTACGAAATGAAGGAAAGCTGATTGCGGGTATACTCAAGGTCGAGCCGCCAGAGGGTGGCACCGCGGAAGCTGTCTGGATGCCCTCGGTTTCTGTGGTTGATGTAGATGCCGCAGCCAGCAGGGTAGTGGCCAATGGCGGGATGGTGTTGAAAGGTCCGATAGATATGGATAAACGTGGCCATGCAGTTCTGATCAGTGATCCACAACGCGCAGACATGGTACTGCTGGAAGCAAGGGGAGGCGATCCAGCCGATACCGAGGCAGGAATCGGCGACTGGCTGTGGGACGAAATCTGGACTGACGACCCGGATGGCACTGAAGCATTCTATGAGGCCGTGTTGGGATACGACGAGGTCGCCCTGGGGGAGGGGTACGATATCTTTCTTTACGAAGGTGAATGGCGTGCCGGCATCCGTTATGTGAAGGATAATAGAGAACATATGCTCTGGGTACCGGTTGTGCGGGTAGCAGATCCCGCGGTGACCGTACAGGCTGTACCCGAGTTGGGCGGTGTCGTATGGGTAGCACCTGACGAGCCGCCGAGTGACGGCAATACTGCATTGATTGGCGATAGCACCGGTGCGTTGTTGTTAATCCAGCGATGGCCGCCGCTGGAATCCCCCCTGACAACCACGGGGGCGAAGTGATTATGAACATTCTTTTCAGACGATGTGCAGTTTCTCTGGCGTTACCCGCAGTCCTGTTTCTGACGGGTTGTAGTTCGACGGGTACTCAATACAGTTCGGTTAATTACAGTGTCTACGACGGCTATGGTTATCCCTACTACGGCTATGGCGGGTATTACTATGATGATGATCATCACCACCATCACGATGATGACGACAATAATCATGACAGACCTGATCGTCCAGACAGGCCAGACCGGCCGAACCGTCCCATCAGGCCAGATCGTCCCTCTACACAACCGGCAACCAGGCCAGCCGGTGGCATGAGCCGACCGGTGGGCGGTATGGGTCGTCCATCCGGAATGTCGAGAGGCGGTGGCGGGGGCGGCCGCGGAGGTGGTGGTGGCCGCGGTGGTGGCGGTCGAGGTCGCTAGGTTACGGTCAGCTGCCGGGTTATGCGGATAACGTAGCAACGCGGCAGTTTGTGTGTCCGGTTACATGGCCGCTTTATTTGAGATATACGCATGACCGATAACGCTGACAGTTTCGCTGTTCCGACAGACTTTGAGCCGCCGTGTCCGGAGTTCCTGGGCACCGCGATCAATACACTCTTCGACCGGGCAGTCGAGCGCTGGTCAGCGCGTATTGCAATCAAGGGATTCCGGCATCACTGGACCTACCGTGAACTGCAACAGCATGTTGACCGCGTTGCCTCCTTGCTCGCGCAGGCTGGTGCGGCTGACCAGGACAGGCCTGTTGTACTTTGGTTGCCTAACGGTGCTTCTGTTATTGCCGCAATGCTCGCAACCCTCAAGGCAGGTGGATTCTACGTGGTCATTGATCCGCGTTATCCGGTCGAGCGTAAT
>CAJQNP010000251.1 GCA_905479705.1 uncultured Gammaproteobacteria bacterium | reverse complement strand
GATGCCCTGCAGAATAGCTGAATCACTTGCCAGCCTGCTACTGGCGGCGCTGCTGTTGAGCGGCTGCGCCAGTTCCCCGCAGCTACCCATAGACAGTAGTCTGCTGACACCGAACCCGCCAGCCAGTCTGTCAGCGGACGGTGACAGCGGTAGCGGTTCCGGGACGCTCGGCCAGCAGAAGACGGTCGAACAACAACTCGCGGAACTCGAGCAGTACCTGGCATCCAACGAGGCGAGCTTCAGTCTCGGCAAGGGCGATGTGCTGTCGATCTCGGTCTACGATGAACCGGACCTGTCTCTCGATTCAGTACCGGTCAGGCCGGACGGCATGATCGCCTTTCCGCTGATCGGTGATATACAGGTGGCTGGCCGCGATGTAGAAACCGTCACCGACGAGATCCGCGAGCGGCTGCTGCAGTACGTACTCGAACCCAAGGTATCGGTGGTCGTAAGCGAGTTCAACAGCCTCGACTACACCGTCTACGGTGAGGTCGTCACTCCGGGCGTCTATCCACTGACAACCGAGGTCAGCATCACCGCGGCCATTGCCAAGGCCGGTGGTCTAACCAAGGGTCAGTTTCGTGCCAGTTCCGTGGAACTGGCGGACCTGACGCATGCCTTCCTCGCTCGCGATGGTACCGTCATGCCGGTCGATTTCGTGCGTCTGATCCGCCAGGGTGACCTGCGTTTTGACGTCGATTTGCAACCCGGAGACTACATCCACATCCCGTCGGGGCTGTCCAAGGAAGTCTACATCCTCGGCGAGGTCAAGGCGCCGGCGCTGTTTGCCTTCCGCGAGAGCATGCCGATGTCACGCACGCTGGCCCTGTCCGAGGGCTTCACCAGCGACGCCGACCTGTCGCGCATACATATCGTGCGCGGCGCCCTGCACAATCCGACGGTCATCATCGCCGACTTCGAGGCGGTCCTGAACGGTGCCGCGCAGGACGTCCAGCTGGAGCCGGGTGATGTCGTCTACGTACCACCCACCGCACTGACAAAATACTCGCGCAACATCGACAAGATCCTGCCGACCATACAGGCATTGCAGGTCGGCCTGATACTCAGCGGCTCGCAGTAGCTGGCGGCCATGGATACGCAGGCAGTCAAGCAACACGACGGACACAAGCATGCCCGTAGCTGCTGCTTTCCTGAAGCGCTTACCGCTGCTTCCCGGCATGATTGCCTGCCTGGCAGTCAGCCTGTGTACCGCCGTGGTGGTCAGTGCGCAACGGCCGCAGCAGGAGGGAGACAACGGCATCACGGCCGTGGCACTGCACGGCGAACATCGCGGCGATGTCACTTTACGCCGGCACTCGCAGCGGGCCATCACCCTGGTATTACCGGGCCTCGACCCGCAACAAAGCAGCCTGGACGCACAACACTTCAGCCTGCAGAGCGACCATGATCCCGCCTACCGTGAACCACAACCGGCAGTACGCCTCGGCCTTGACCGCCAGGTTACCGGCTTTGTTGATGACCGCACGGCCATCACCGAGACCCGGGTGCACCTGCTGTTTCCACACGCCCTGCGCGATGGCGTACTCTACCGGCTACAGGCGCCTGCCGCCGGGGTGGAAAGCCTGCCGATCAGCTGGCAGGCCCGGCAAACAAGCAACTCTATCCAGCTCAACCAGGTAGGCTACCTGCCTGTGTCCCGCAAGCTTGCCTATATCGGCAACTGGCTCGGCAGTGCCGGTCCGATGCCGGTGGACGCCACAGACTTCCGCGTCATCGACACCGACTCGGGCGACACCGTGCTGCAAGGCAAACTGGCACTGCGCGCCGCCGCCGACCCGTGGAGCGGCAACGACGTCTACACGGCAGACTTCTCGGCATTGCACAAGACAGGAAACTATCAACTGCGGGTGCCGGGACTGGGACAGTCGGACAACTTTCGCATTGCTGACGATGTCTACGATGCTGTTTACCGGACCACGGCCCGGTACTTTTACCACCACCGTAACTCCACGGTCATCAGCGCGCCCTGGGCGGCAACCGGCCACGAACGCCCCGGCGGTGTAGCCGCTCGCCTCGACGCCGTGTTTCACAAAGGCGTTGCCGCCAGTCCGCTCGGCAACGGTGAACCCGCCAACGCTTACAGAGGCGTCAGCGGTGGCTGGTTCGATGCCGGTGACTATGGCCAGTACATACCGAACGCGGCGCCGGTCTGGTATGTCATCGGCGCGGCACTCGACATTGCACCGCAGCGCTTTCGCGACGGCGACCTGAACATCCCGGAAAGTGGCAACGGCCTGCCGGACCTGCTCGACGAACTCGAGTGGGGCATGGACTGGGCACTGCAAATGCAGGACCCCGCCGATGGCGGCGTCTACTTCCGTGTCGCCAGCGCTACCTGGGACGGCAGCCTGCCACATGAAATCGAAAAAACCCGGCTGATCGCGGAGAAGACCACCCATGCGACCGCCGCCTTTGCCGCCATGGCAGCCATTCACGCGCGCCTGCTGGCAAAACAACGGCCGGTGCGTGCCGCGACCGTGCTGACCGCCGCGCGACACGCCTGGCAGTTCCTGCAAACGCATCCACAGTGGCCAGCCGAGGGCGAGCGCTACCACAACCCGAAGGGAATCAATGCCGGCGAATATCCCGACCATTCGGCACAGGACAATATCCTCTGGGCCGCCGCCGAACTCTACCGCAGCACCGGTGAGGCGGCCTATCACGATGCCTACCTGGCACGGGTCGGGCAGGTAAAGATCGACCCGACCGGCGTGGTCTCCTTCAAGGACCAGGGCATGGCGGCCCACTGGGCCTACCTGATGGCGCCCTGGCCGAACAAGGACGACACACAAATCAAGCTCGCCCGCGACATCTTCCTCGCCGCGGCCGACTGGCGCATACGCAAGATGCGGGAGCATCCCTACCACGCACCGGTTCACCAGTACCGCGGCTATCTCGGCTGGGGCTCGTTCGCACATTCCAGCCGCGCCACCCTCACCCTGTTTCAGGCCTGGCACCTCAGCGGCAAACCGGATTACCTGGAATGGGCCTGGCAGACACCGCATGCACAGCTCGGCGCCAACCCGCAGGCCATCAGCTACATCACTGGTATCGGGGTACGCTCGCCGCGCTTCCCGCTGTCGAAGCTCTCCCAGCATGACGGCCTCGCAACCCCCCTGCCCGGCATTCCGGTGAATGGCCCGCATGCCCACCTGCCCGCGCTGTGGGCCTCCACACGCGCCGTCAACAGCGCCTATTTCCCGGCCGCTATAACCCCCGACAGCAACGCAGATACTGACACAGGCGATGATGGCTACCCGGTAATGCGACGCTACACCGATTCCCACCACCTGCCACCGATGTCAGAACCGACCGTCGCCGAAGCCGCCCGCACCGCCATCGCCTACGGCCTGCTGCGCACCCCCGCCGCCCCACCCCGCTAAAAAGGGGTCAGTAAAAAGGGGTCAGAGCCCTTTTTGTTTTCTCTCACGTGGCTGCGAGGGTATTAAAAGGGCTCTGACCCCTTTTTGCGAAAAGGGCTCTGACCCCTTTTTGCTACCCCTTTTTGCTTAAGAACCCTGCCACGGAAATACACGGAAGGACACGGAACCGTTTCCGGTCAGACAATTTATTTTTCCGTGTTTTTCCGTGTTTTTCCGTGTGCTTCCGTGGCCAATTGTACTTCGTATATTTATGAAACTGCTTAAGTAAGCACCATTCGGGTCAGAGCCCTTTATCTCCTTACAGCAGGCGAATCAATCGATTCTGACCCCATTGATTCTACAGTTTCAATAACCATCAATTACACACGATTGCCTTGCGTTACCCGCTTCGTGATTATGCCTGCTGATCCTGGTCGTCACTCAACAATATGGAGATCCACCGCGTCCGCGGATTCAGGTCACAGGCCACTTTTGCCATAATCGTAAGCGGAATGGAAAGCAACATGCCCACCGGGCCCAGGATCCAGCCCCAGAAAATCAGGGAAAGCAACACCACAACGCTGGACAGACCCAATCCTTTTCCCGTTACACGCGGTTCAATCATCACACCGAAGACAACATTGATGCCCAGATAGAAAAGCCCGACCCATAACATCATGGCAGGGCCATGGTCTGCCAGGGCAATCAGCATGGGGGGTACCGCTGCAATGATAGACCCGATATTTGGTATGAAGTTAAACATAAATGCCATAACTCCCCACAAGAACGCATGCTCTATATCCATCAGATACAGTCCCACAGCCACAGACATGCCGGTTACCGCCGAGATGCCCGACTTGATCAGGACATAGCGATTGATCTGTTGTGAAAAAACGCCAAACAACTGCTGAGAATGCTGCTCGTCAAACAGCCGGTGCATTTTGTGGAAAAACAGCTCCTGACTGAACAGCAAAAAGATCACCAGCATCAGGATCATAAAACTCTCTGCCAGTACCACCTGGAGGCTTTGCATGAAACCACCGATAAATCCCATGACAATCATTGGACTCCATGGATGCAGCAACTCCGACTTTTCAAGTCTGACCCCGAAGTTATTCAGTGTGGTCATCAACTGATCCATCATTCCCAGAAACTGTGACTCGTAATACGGAATCCTGTCGCTGAACTCCATGGCGGCACTGCTGACAAACAGCCCCAGACCAATCACCATCAGGATAACAGCCAGCAGTACAATCAGCATGGAGAGCCACCTGGGCAAGCCTCGACTCTGCAGGTAAAGCACAAGCGAGCCAGCAATGGTTGCCAGCATAAAGGCCAGCAGCAGCGGGACTATTATTGACGAAGCCGCCTTGATCCCTGTCAACGTGATTACCACCGAAGGAACGGCAACCAGATACAACATTAGTTTTTTGTCAGTCATGCAGCTAGCCCGCATTTCTCACCGGTAGTATAGAAAAAGGCTACATACTCTGGCATAACAGTTGTGCGAACAATCAGTTATGCAACCAAGGAGCAGCAGCCTCAAGAAGACCGAGTGTAGCGCAGGTTAATTGGAATTTCACGGCCTTGGACGGCGTGCGGTGGTGGATGAATTTGACGGTGGCAAGGTCAGTTCAGACAGTGGCGGACTGTTGTTGTGCGAAGTTGAGCAGCGCACAGATATTCTCAAGCGGCTCGCTGGCTGTTTTACAGATCACCGGGATGCCAACCAGGTAGAGCATTCGCTGGAATCGCTGCTCAAGCAAGGCGGAATCAATAGGGTCAGACTCGATTGATTCTCCAGCATGACACATCACTTAGCGGGCACTTAGCGGGCACTTTGCGCGCAGCACGGTGGATGCCGATGTGGCAGAAGTCCTGCAGGTGATTGACGATGCCCGCGAACAGGAAGCCGAACGGCGCCAACGGGAACTGGCTGCACGGGAAGACGATTAAAGAAAGAGATAAAGGGTTTAATGGCGCCGTGCCCTTTTATGGAATCAACAGGGTCAGACTCGATTGATTCTCCAGCACGACACACCACCTAGCGGGCACTTTGCGTGCAGCACGGTATATGCCGATGTGGCAGAAGTCCTGCAGGTGATTGACGACGCCCGCGAACAGAAAGCCGAACAATATAAAAGGGGTCAGAGCCGAATGGTGCTTACTTAAGCAGTTTCATAAATATACGAAGTACAATTGGCCACGGAAGCACACGGAAAACACGGAAAAATAAATTGTCTGACCAGAGACGGTTCCGTGTCCTTGCGTGTATTTCCGTAGCAGGGTTCTTAAGTAAGTGCTATTCGGGTCAGAGCCCTTTAGTGATGAAACATTTTACCTGGCTAGTCGTCATCCTGCGCGTCGTTACCGGCGGTATCGTGTTCGCGCCGGTGTTGCGTGACATAGCTGGCATGATCGCCGCTATCGGCTGTTGTAGCCGCAACCATCGGACTCTCAGAAAACAAATGCACATCCCGTTGCGGGAACGGAATTGATATACCTTCGGCGTCGAATTTCATCTTCACCTGACGTGTGATGTCCCAATAAACAGGCCAGTAATCTTCGGTCTTCACCCAGGGTCGGACGATAAAATTCACGGATGATTCGCCAAGTTCGTGCAGCCGAACGACAGGTTCGGGATCTGCAAGTATGGTCTCGTGACTCTCGATGATCCCGGTGAGAATGCGCTCGGCCTTCTCAATATCATCACTGTAACCAATACCAAATACCAGGTCTATTCTTCGTGTTTTCTGTGCGGTGACATTCTTGATTACGTCTTGCCAGATCGAGTTGTTAGGGACGATCAATGTTTGATTGTCAAACGTCAACACCGTGGTGTTGACCAGACTCATTTGGCTGACGGTGCCGAATACGTTACTTCCAACCTCGACTACATCACCAACATCGAAGGGCTTATAGATCAGAATCATCAGTCCCGATGCGAAATTTGACAACAAATCCTGTAGCGCGAAACCAAGGACGAAACCTGCGATACCGAGGCCTGCGAGGAGAGGACCAAGGGAAATGCCGAGCTGTGATAATGCGATCAGCACACCGGTTGCGATGATGACACCCCTGGTGACAGAGATGATCATGCGGCTCAGAAGTTGTGACAAGTGAATGCGTGATGAGGCCAACCCTTTCGTGATGAAACGCTGCGCAATATTGGCCAGCTTTAAGAACACCAGTAAAACGACAATGAACAACAAAACGCTGATGAACATGTCGCCGGCGTTATCAGTAATCGCATCGCCAGCCGAGCTGAGCCACCCGGTAAACAGATCGCGGAGGACAGAGATGTCGAAGATGTCGGCCGTGATTGCACCAGTGGTGCTGATGAGCTGGGCATTGTAGATAGATGTGTTCAGCCCCTGCTCTTTCATTAACGAGGTGATGCTCTTAAGCGTGTCGGATGATAACGATATGCGATGTTCCGCGAGAGCGACACGTGCGGCGATCTCGGTGTCGTCAGGGAGTGCCGCCAGTTGTGCGCGTGCGGCCTGGGCATCAGCTATAGACAAGTCGAGGAAGGCAGAGGTGACAGCTGCACGCTCCTCGAGCCGCGTGTTTAACTCAGCTTCGGCGGCGGCAGTATCGAGGTCGTAAGCTCGTTGCAGCTTGATGTTATCCCGCAGCGAACGATACAGTGTATTCAACCGACCGATGGCAACTCGGGCATCAGCATCGATGGTCGACCGCTCGATAGTCGATTGGTCCCCTTTAGGAAGCATAACCTTTGCATCTACTCGATCAATCTCTGCGAAAATGGCTGCTGATGCGTTGTTGAGACCGTTACCTATGATTTCGTTATAGGTGCTGACGTCATGCCCGGCTTTCGCCAGCTCCAGAACATCCTTCGCGGTGGAGTGGACCAGGCCAATCAACTCGTTCCAGTAGCGGGCCAGTCGTACTTCTAACACTTTCAGTGCAAGCCCCTCGGCGCCATCGAGTTGTTGCTCAAAACGACGTATGTCGTCGCCGAGCGCGCGAATCCGGGCCGCTGCCGCATCGATCGATTCACGCGCATCCTCCGGAATGGCTGTCGGATCAACCGCTTCTGATTCGACTTCTGTCAATATCGGTACGTCTGGCCCAGTCCCGGCTTCTTGAGACCAGGCAGCCACACTGATGGTAAGCCCGGCGAGTGCTAACGTTGTTGCGAGCCAGATTACCCGGATCCGACTTGCGGTTAACAATGTGCAGACGTTCATGGGCTGAAAGGATGTACTCATGAGTAGTACTCCGTCACGACTTCGGTGAGTTTGTGGATTGCTTATGCGCCCTGATCATGACTTGCATGTCTGGTTCGACAATTACGCTGCCTTGTATATATGCGTCAGGAAGAATAAACGCCCTGTTTACTCAAGTCTATAGGCAATTTTTTGGAAGCTGTCAGCTTAATTTGCACCCTCGGTGATCGCGAGATAGCGATTTAAATGGAGTACTATTATCTAATCGATACACTTGATAACACATAGTCCTTAGTGCGCTATTGGTAGATGTCAGTGTGGGCAGCGATGGCTACCGGCG
>CAJQNP010000250.1 GCA_905479705.1 uncultured Gammaproteobacteria bacterium | reverse complement strand
GCACGAGGCGACCTGGTTGCACTGGATGCATCACTGGCCGATGACTTTAGTGAACTACTTGAGCAACAGCCTGTCGAGTCGATCGAGGATCATCGCAGGGATATTTTCAACCACTACCGTGACAGCAAGGGGCTGAACGTGCATAAATCCTACGGGTACCTGGTCAACCCGGTCGTCGCAAGGACCATCGCAAACTGGTGGCAGGACGCATGACCCGACGCTTGATTGCGCACCGCGGCGAACCCGTGACCTGGCCAGAGAACTCGCTGGCCGGGTACCGCGCCGTGCTACAGGCCGGTGCCACCTTCATCGAAACGGATGTACAGATCACGGCCGACGGTATTGCCGTGCTCAACCACGACCCGTCGGTACTGAAAGCCACGGGTACTGGGCTGCCGATCGCCGAGACAGACTATGCCACGCTGCGTGCATTGCCTGCCGGATACCCGGATCGGTTTGACCATAGCTACCAGGACCTGGTGATCACCCGTCTCGATGAGCTGGTCGACTTGTTACGCGCATGGCCTGATAGCCGCGTGTTCGTCGAACTCAAGCAGGCCAGTCTCACGGCACACGGGATTGCCAGCGTCGTCGATACGGTCATGGGCATCGTCGAACCCATCCTGTCACAGGTGACACTCATATCGTTCAATCATGATGCGCTTGCCCATGCAGGCAATAACCATAGCGTGCCCATTGGCTGGGTACTGCGCGAATGGAGCCAGGACAGCCGACACATGGCCGAATCGCTTGCGCCCGACTACCTGTTTGTTAACCGCAAGCGTCTGCCTGCCAAGGCTGAGCACCTCTGGGCCGGGCCATGGCAGTGGGTTGTTTACACGGTCAATGCTGCGGATGAGATTCCTGTCTTCATCGAGCAGGGATTCCAGCTGCTGGAAACCGATGAAATCAGCAAGCTGCTCGCTGACCCTTGTCTGGCGAACCTGCGCGATGACTGAACGCTACGATATCGTCGTCGTCGGCGGTGGCATACACGGCGCGGGGGTGGCACAGGCGGCCGCCTGCGGTGGTTACTCGGTGTTGTTACTGGAGCAATCGTCACTGGCCGCCGGCACCTCGAGCCGCTCCAGCAAACTGATACACGGCGGGCTGCGCTACCTTGAGGGGCTTGATTTCGGCCTGGTCCGCGAGAGCCTCTCCGAACGCGCCATCCTGCTGAAGATTGCGCCAGAACTTGTCCATCTCAAACCATTCTTTATCCCTGTCTACCCGGAAACCTCGCGACGCCCCCTGACACTGCGGGCGGGACTTGGCCTGTATGCCGTCCTCGGCGGCCTTAGCCGGGAGACTCGCTTCAGAAAACTGGCACGCAGTGAATGGACGTCACTGGACGGTCTGAAACATGACGGGCTGCAGGCCGTGTTCCAGTACCACGATGCACAGACCAACGATGCCGAGCTGACGCGTGCGGTCATGCAATCCGCCATTGAATACGGTGCCGAGTTGCGCTGCCCGGCCGAGTTCCTGTCTGCAACAACGGACACGTCAGGCTGTGAGATCAGTTACCGGGAGGATGACGCGGACAAGTCATGTGTCGCCAGCGTCGTGATCAACGCCGCCGGGCCGTGGGTCAACAGCGTCAGCGAGCGTATCTCGCCGCCACCCGAAATGATGCCTGTCGACCTGGTGCAGGGCACACACCTGATCCTGGCTGACCGCCTCGATGCGGGTTGCTACTACATGGAGGCACCGCAGGACCGACGCGCGATCTTCCTGCTGCCCTGGGGCGCACAGTCCATGCTGGGCACTACCGAGAACCTCTATACCGGGGAACCGGCGGCTGTCACACCGCTTGCACAGGAAATCGATTATCTGCTGGAGGTCCAGCAGTATTACTTCCCGAACCGGTCCCGGCAGGTCATCGACAGCTTTGCCGGGCTGCGCGTCTTGCCGGCCGCGAACAGTGCTGCCTTCAAGCGTACACGCGAGACACAGCTTCCGGTTGATGACCTGCGGCAGCCGCGCGCACTCGCCATAGTCGGGGGCAAGCTGACCGGCTATCGCGCCACCGCGGAGAAGGCCATGCACATGCTGCGGCGCAGCCTGCCAGCCAGACGATCACGGGCAAACACCGCCACCCTGCCGCTGAAACCGGTGACCTGATGGCAGACCGGGTACTGGCCATTGACCAGGGAACACACTCAACCCGCGCAATCCTGTTTGACAGCGACGGGCAGGTCATCTGCAGTGCGCAGCAACCGGTTGCCGTAAACCGCCTCAGTCGCAGCGAGGTCGAACAGTCGCCCGATGAGATCCTGCAGTCCATGCAGGCCGTTGTCTCAAGGGTGCTCGCTGACCCGGCAAGCAGACGCGGCGATATCCGCTGTGCCGGCCTTGCCACGCAGCGTTCCAGCGTGCTTGCCTGGGAGCGTGCTGCAGGCAGCCCGCTGAGCCCGGTGCTGAGTTGGCAGGACAGGCGCGCAGCAGCAGACCTGGCCACCCTGGGCGAGCATGCACAAGACATACGCAGACTGACCGGACTGCATCTGTCGCCTCACTACGGTGCCGGGAAAATGCACTGGCTGATGCACAACAACCCGGCGGTTACGGCCGCAAACAACGACGCGAGCCTGACCCTGGGGCCACTGGCCAGTTTCCTGCTACGTCACCTCACCGATACGGGGACAGACCTTGTCGATGATGCCAACGCCTCGCGCACGCTGCTCTGGAATCTGGCGCAGCGTAACTGGGACAGCACACTACTGGGTTACTTTGACATTCCGGCTGGCGTGTTACCTGAATGCCGGCCCATTCGGTCAGCGTTTGGCAACATCGTCAACGAGTCCATACCGGTTACTGCCGTTAACGGCGACCAGACAGCGGCACTCTACTCGCAGGGCAGGCCCGCGACGGATACCCTGTATATCAACATCGGCACCGGGGCATTTGCATTGCTGCCCGTCAACGATCCGGGCAGTCGGCCTGACGAACTGCTTGCGGGTATATCCAGCAGCGATCACACAACGAGTGACTATTACGTCGAAGGAACGGTCAACAGTGCCGCCGCCGCGCTCAACTGGGCGGCTGAGCGCTACAGGCTAACGAATATCGAGTCATCGTTGCCGGCCTGGCTGGATTCCATCACAGCACCCACTCTGTTTATCAACACACTGGGCGGCCTGGGGTCACCGTGGTGGAAGGAAGGACCGGCAGCGTACTTCCTTGATGACGAGATCCCGGGGGAAGAGGCCATGGTGGCCGTGGTTGAAAGCATCCTGTTCCTGATACAGGCCAATCTGGATCAGCTGGTGCCGCTGAACCCGACGCTCGGGAATATCCAGATCAGCGGCGGGCTCGCCAACCTCGATGCAGTGTGCCAGAGGCTTGCCAATCTCACGGGCCTGCACATTCACCGGCCTGTGCAGGTGGAGGCCACGGCACGCGGCATTGCCTGGCTGGCTGCGGGATGTCCGGACAGCTGGCGACCCGGCGGGAGCGGGGCAACGTTCACGCCTGCAGATGACGCGGGCTTGCGTGCCCGCTATGCGAAATTTCTCGAGATAGTGAGCGGTTTCTAGTTGCGCGCCAGGATCATTCGCGCCTGCAAGGCGCTTCTGTGCCAATAGCCAGCACAGTCGCGGATTGCGATCCGCTCCTACGGTCCGATTAATGCCTGGTGCAGACTACTTTTGTAGGAGCGGATCGCGTCCGCGACAGGGGTAAGACAGGTCGCGCATGCGATGCGCTCCTGCAGTTTTTGGCCAGTGAGTAGGAGCGCCTTGCAGGCGCGAACACCAGATTTTATTACAACACCGGACCCGTAAACAGCCACAAAAAGCCCGCGTTATAAAAGACGTGCAACAGGATGGGGGCCGTCAAGCTACCGGTGCGGTCCTT
>CAJQNP010000249.1 GCA_905479705.1 uncultured Gammaproteobacteria bacterium | reverse complement strand
TTACATAGCCTATCTCAGGCAATTCCTCATTGCATCATGCTAACGACACACGAACTACAAAATATTTATCCGTTCTGGAGGAACATAAAATGATTGGCTTGCTAAGAAAAACACTATTTGCGGGATTCATGTTTGCATTGTCAGCAGGTTCTGCGCTTGCTGAAGATATATTGATGCCATTTGTTCTGGCTGGCACATCATCCGATAGCGTCGACACGGTAGCCGCCGACGTCAAGTCCAAGCTGTCCGGTGGTGGTTTTGAAGTGGTTGGCGAATACTCACCATACGACGGCGCACACATCATTGTTGTCACCAGTGACTCCATGAAAGCCACGGCTGCGAAGTCAGAATTCGGCGCATACGGTGCAGCAGCACGTGTTTCCGTTACCCGTAACGGCGACGTGACTGAAACTGTTTACACCAACCCGATCTACATGGCTGCCGCCTACCGCATGGCCTCTGACATGTCAGACGTTCGCAAGCAACTGGAAGGTGCCCTGGGCGCCGAGAAGGACTTCGGTTCCGAAAAGAACCTGACAGCTGAAGACCTGCGCAAGTATCACTACACCGTCATGATGGAATACTTCGACGATCCGAGCGAACTGGCCGAGTATGACAGCCAGGAAGAAGCCCTGAAGGCCGTCAATGACTCCCTGGCTGCCGGCCTGGGCGCTACTGCCAAGGTCTACCAGATCGACATCCCCGGCAAGGACGAGTCTGTTATCGGTGTCGCCCTGAAGGGTAAGGATGCCGACGACTGCAGTGGCGACGAGTTCGTCATGAGCCGTATCGACAAGGCTTCACCGCGCTCTACTGCCCACCTGCCGTATGAAATCGTGGTTTCAGACGGTACCGCCTATGCGCTGTTTGCCCGTTTCCGTATCGCCATCAACTGGCCGCACCTGCCGATGGTCGCCAGTGAAACCGGCGGCACCTTCATGAGCATCATGTGCTCACCGGGTGCAATCGAAGAGGCCCTGATCGAGGCATCTGGCGAAGAACCGTAAGCACCGATAAAACCGCCGGTTATACACGGCGGCTGTAATACCGGAGCCCCTGCAACTGCAGGGGCTTTTTATTGTCTATATCCCCGGCAGTGATGCGCCTGTCTGTAACCGCAGTCGCTGCAACAGTTGCCCAGCCCTGCGATCAAGACAGGCCCTGAAATGCCGATCTAGAAGCATACTGCCGGCTGCTATCTCTGCCATGTAAGCTGTCAATTTCAATGATAAAATGGCCTTGTGGTACATTTATACAGGTACTGTTAGGCTAGAATAACGGTTATGTCAGACGAACAGGAACACAGAGGTGACGAGGGGCTCGCGCTCAAGGAAGCCAAGCCCGAACTCAAGGAGCCATCCATGTACAAGGTGGTGCTCCTGAATGACGACTACACACCCATGGAATTCGTCGTCACCTTGCTGGAGAAGCTGTTCGGTCTGGACCGCGAGAAAGCGACACGCATCATGTTAATGGTTCACACGCACGGAAAAGGCGTGTGTGGCATCTATACCTACGAAATCGCCGAGACCAAGGTTGCACAGGTCAATGAGTACTCACAACGTCATCAACACCCGTTGTTGTGTGAGATGGAAGAAGCGTAGCTTGCCCATGAGGAATTAACATGCTGAGCAAAGAACTGGAATTTACCCTCAACCTCGCCTTCAAGGAAGCGAGAGAGAAGAACCACGAGTTCATGACAGTTGAGCATTTGCTCTATGCCTTGCTCGGCAATCCGTCAGCGGTCGAGGTCCTGCGGGCCTGCGGCGGCGACCTTGACCAGCTCAAACAGGAAGTCGGTAAATTCCTGGAAGAAACCACCCCGAAACTCTCTGACGAGGACGATCGCGAAACCCAGCCAACCCTCGGCTTCCAGCGCGTCCTGCAACGTGCCGTGTTTCATGTCCAGTCGTCTGACAAGACCGAGGTGACCGGCGCCAACGTGCTGGTCGCCATCTTCAGTGAACAGGAATCACAGGCTGTCTACTTTCTCAACAAGCTGAACATTACCCGCCTGGATATCGTCAACTACATCTCGCATGGCATCTCCAAGATCCACGAGCAACCGGAAGAACACACCGAGAGCACAGAGGAGGGCGACAGCAGCGATTCCTCCGCGAAACAACCGCTGGAGACCTTTGCCACCAACCTCAACGAGCAGGCCGCCCAGGGAAGAATCGACCCGCTGATCGGCCGCCGCGAGGAAATCCAGCGCACCATCCAGATACTCTGCCGCCGCCGCAAGAATAATCCGCTGTTCGTCGGCGAGGCCGGTGTCGGCAAGACGGCCCTGGCAGAAGGACTGGCAAAGATGATCGTCGATGGCGAGGTGCCGGAGGTCCTGCTCAACTCCAGCATCTACTCGCTGGATCTCGGTTCGCTGGTTGCCGGCACCAAGTACCGTGGCGATTTCGAGAAACGCTTCAAGGCGGTACTCACCCAGCTCAAGAAAGAGAAGGGCGCCATCCTGTTCATTGATGAAATCCACACCATGATTGGCGCGGGTGCGGCATCCGGCGGCGTCATGGATGCCTCCAACCTGATGAAACCGATGCTCGCTTCGGGCGAACTCAAGTGCATCGGCTCAACGACCTTTCAGGAATACCGCGGCATCTTCGAAAAAGACCACGCGCTGACACGCCGCTTTCAAAAGGTCGACATCAATGAACCGACCGTGGAAGAGACCATCGACATCCTCAAGGGTCTCAAGTCCCGATTCGAGGAGCATCACAAGGTCAAGTACTCGGCACGCGCCCTGCGCAGCGCGGCCGAACTGGCAGAGCGCTACATCAACGACCGGCATTTACCGGACAAGGCCGTTGATGTCATTGACGAGGCGGGCGCAAGCCAGCGCCTGCTGCCGCCTTCAAAGCGCAAGAAAACAATCAGCATCACGGATATCGAGCATGTGATCGCCCAGATGGCACGCATTCCCGCCAAGACGGTATCGGCCTCGGACAAGGAGTCCCTGCGTAACCTTGAGCGCGACCTGAAGATGGTCGTGTACGGACAGGACCCCGCCATTGAAACCCTGTCTGCCGCCATCAAGATGTCACGTTCCGGACTCGGCAACGAGGCCAAACCGATCGGTTCCTTCCTGTTCTCCGGCCCCACCGGGGTTGGCAAGACAGAGGTCACCCGGCAGCTGGCCCGCATCATGGGACTGGAGCTGGTGCGCTTTGACATGTCCGAGTACATGGAACGCCATACCGTTTCACGCCTGATCGGCGCACCTCCAGGCTATGTCGGTTATGACCAGGGCGGGTTGCTGACTGAAGCGATCACCAAGAATCCACATGTCGTACTGTTGCTCGACGAGGTGGAGAAGGCGCACCCGGATGTCTTCAACCTGCTGTTGCAGGTCATGGATCACGGCACCCTGACAGACAACAACGGGCGCAAGGCAGACTTCCGCAATGTTGTAATCGTCATGACCACCAATGCCGGCGCACAGGAGATGAGTCGTGCATCCATCGGCTTCACCCAGCAGGATCATTCCTCGGATGCGATGGAGGCAATCAAGCGCCTGTTTACACCTGAGTTCAGAAACCGGCTGGATGCCATTGTGCAGTTCACTGCCCTTGACCCGACCGTCATTACCCGGGTCGTGGACAAGTTTATCTTTGAGCTGGAAGCGCAGCTACAGGAACAGAACGTCACCATCGAGGTCGATCCCGATGCACGCATCTGGCTGGCCGAACACGGTTACGATCCCAAGATGGGCGCGCGACCAATGGCCCGCACCATACAGCAGTACATCAAGAAACCGATTGCAGACGAGCTGTTATTTGGTGAACTGTCCTCGGGCGGGCACCTGATCATTCACCTGAAAGACAACGCACTGACCTTCGAGATCAGGGGAAAGGAAAAGGTTCACTAGTGTGCTGCCACGGGTCGCGGCTGTCAGCGTGCCCGGTAGGTAATCCGACCCTTGCTCAGATCATAGGGCGTCAATTCAACGGTCACCTTGTCCCCGCGCAGGATCCTGATGTAGTGCTTGCGCATCTTTCCGGAGATGTGCGCCGTCACCACGTGACCATTCTCGAGTTCGACCCTGAACATGGTATTCGGAAGGGTCTCGGTGACCGTCCCTTCCATTTCGATGTGTTCTTCCTTAGCCATAAAACCACTTTACCGTGTTACGTGAAGCGCGGCATTATACCTGAATTCCTG
>CAJQNP010000248.1 GCA_905479705.1 uncultured Gammaproteobacteria bacterium | reverse complement strand
CAGCATGCGCTTCATCTCGTGCGTCACGGTATCACCCAGGCCGGCAAACCCGGTAAAGTCCTCGTCATAATCATTCAGGCCGTCGGTGATATTAAACGCCGGCAGGTGAAACAGTTTGCGCAAGGCACGCGTTCTAAGATGCTCGCTGACACCGGGTGACATGAAGGGCGAGTAATCGCTCTCGCCGTCGAGCGATTCAACCGGAGGCATATCCGCATCAGTGAGAACCGGTTCAGCTGGCGCTGTATCCACGGCAGGCACCGCAGCGACGGCGGCAGTGTCCTGCCCGCTGACCTCCGTTTCATCCAGTGCGCGTTTGCGACGTGACCAGCGTTCCAGGAAGGGTTCATCACCGACAGCAGAATCCGCGCGTTCATCCGCCCGCAGGTCTTTAGCGTCGCTCACGATCAGTCTCCTTCCAGTTGTCGCGTTTGCGTTTCTTGCGCTTCTCCGGCACGTAATTCGCGAGCACATACTGCTCCAGCCAGCGGTAGACCTCCGGCGGCATGGCGACACGCTCAACACGCTGATCGGTCTCCATGTAGGAGGTCGCCTCACCGTAACTGAGGGTCACACTGGCAGGCTTCAGCTCATCCTCCTGCTCCCCCTCGCAGATGACGAACACGCCGGGGGTGTCACTCATCAGGTTGGCATAGTAGCTCTCGGTATCATCCTGGTGCAGTTCGATGCTCAACCCGGACCAGAGATATTGCTGACTTTCAGCGTCGCCATGGATCTGCCTGCAGTGCACACCTGCATCTGCCAGCGGCTCACTGGCAACCACACCCGTGACCACCCAGCGGCCATCGATCCAGCGGTTGTCATGCACCGCCTGGTGTTCTACCAGTACAGCGACCGGGAAGCTGAGTCGCCCCGGGGTGGTGAGAGAATCCTGCATACAGGCCCTTGTTTGTTATCTGCCTTATGCACATAGTATAGGCATGGGTGACAAAGTCACAACGGATACCGCTTCGGCTAACGAAAAGACAGGCTACCGTCCCGAGATCACCCATGCCGGTCTGTCGCCCACACACCCTGTCACCGCGGTGGATGAATACAACAGGCCTCGCGAGGTCGAGGTGCCGGGCGAGTCACCGCTGACCCTGTATGTCGATGAGCGCGAGATCGTCACCCTGATGACCATTGGCGCACACCCCGAGGCGCTGGCACTCGGCTACCTGCGCAACCAGCGATTTGTCGAGGACATTCGCCAGATCAAGTCCGTGCGCGTGGATCACCAGACCGAGTCCGTGCAGGTCGTGACCCATGAAGGGATTGAAGGCTGGGATGACAAGCTGAAGAGGCGCACGGTGACCACCGGTTGCGGACAGGGCACGGTATTCAGCTGCACGCTCGATAATCTCTACGCCATACGCCTGGCGGACTTCAAGGTACGCCAGTCACTGATTTACCGACTGCTGGAGAACATCGCCGATCAGAATGAAATTTACCGGCGTTCCGGCGCGGTACACGGCTGCGCGCTGTGCGAGGCTGCAAACAGCCTGATGTATACCGAGGACGTCGGTCGCCACAATGCCGCCGATGCCATTTCAGGCTACATGTGGCTGGACAACATCAGCGGCGCCGGGAAGATCTTCTACACGACCGGGCGGCTGACCTCGGAGATCGTCATGAAGACGGCGCTCATGGGGATATCCGTGTTGCTGTCACGGTCCGGCGTTACCCACATGGGGCTGGAACTGGCACAGGAGCTTGGCGTCACCATGATCGCGCGTGCCAGGGGCAAGCACTTCATGGTGTATCACGGTGCTGATAACATTATCTTCGATGCGCAACCGGCACCCCGTGAGACAGCGGCTGAACGCAAGTAACTACTCTACGGAAATCTTTTCCTGCAGGCTGTGTACCAGCCCGATCTCCGGCATCTCCAGTCGAACATTCACCTCGAGCTGCTCGCCACCACTGAGCTTGCCGCTGGCAAAGCCGGCGTTCAGCGCCTTCTCGATTTCACGCTGCGAGGTGATACCAACCTTCTTGAGAAACCTGCGGATTTCCATGTTAATGGCGTCTTCGTTCATGTTCTTTCCCCCGGGTAATCGCGGTCTGTGGCATGATTGGCTACCCCATTGCGCTTACCTTAGCACTTTAACTATATGACAACAGCCATCCCCGCAGGCGATATCACGGCCGTTATCCTGGCCGGTGGCAAGGCACGTCGCATGGGTGGCGAGGACAAGGGACTGATTGAACTCGGCGGACGCCGCCTGATCGAGTACATCATCGCCGCGCTGCGACCGCAGACTGACAGCATCATCATCAATGCCAACCGGCACCACGATGCATACGGCGAGTATGGACTGCCGGTCGTTGCCGACATGCTGAGTGATTACCTGGGACCACTGGTTGGCATGGCCAGCGGCATGCAGGCCACCGACAGGCCCTGGATCGTCACGGCACCGTGTGATTCGCCGTTCATACCCGCAGACCTGCTGGCAACCCTGTCGAGCACCCTGGCACGGCAACAGGCCGATATTTGTGTTGCGCATGACGGTGAACGCATGCAACCGGTATTCGCCATGCTGCGCTGCGACCTGCTGCCCGACCTGCTCGGCTACCTGGAGGACGGCGGGCGCAAGATCGACCACTGGTATGCCACGCACCGACTTGCCATTGCCGATTTCTCCGGGTCAGCGGATACCTTTCTCAACCTGAACTCCCCGGAAGACAGGCAGTTGCTGGAGGACAGGCTGGTCAGCCCGTCATGATTTCAGCCGCTTGGTCTACACTGACTCTATTCAGGGTAGATAACCGCAGGCAGGCGCAGTAAGCTCAGTGACCATGAGTAATCAGCTGATAGATCCCTTTGGCCGCGGCGTCGAGTACATTCGACTGTCCGTCACGGACCGCTGCGACCTGCGCTGCTTCTATTGCCTGCCAGGTGACTACCGTGATTTCCAGGAGCCGGAAGAGTGGCTCACGTTTGACGAGATCGAGCGGATCATCCGCGCCTTTGCCTCGCTGGGCGTACAACGGTTACGCGTGACCGGGGGTGAACCGCTGGTGCGAAAGAACCTGCCCGCACTCGTGACACAGCTGTCCGGGATTAGCGGCATTGAAGACCTGTCACTCAGCACCAATGCCGTCAGCCTCGCACGCCAGGCGGAAGACCTGAAGACGGCTGGCATCAGCCGCATCAATGTCAGCCTTGATTCACTGCGCCCCGAGCGCTTCAAGGACATCACCCGGGGCAACCTCGACAAGGTCATCAACGGCCTGATGACAGCAAAGGCGGCCGGCTTCAGCCCGATCAAGATCAACATGGTCGTCATGAAGGGCGTCAATGATGATGAAATCGAGGACATGCTCGAGTTCTGCATCGAGCATGACTTCACCCTGCGCTTCATCGAGACCATGCCGGTCGGTGACACCGGGCGCAGCGCCGCCTCGCATTACGTCAGCCTGCAGGATGTGAAGGACAGGTTGTCCGAGCGTTACCAGTTGATACCCGGTGTGATGCCCGGCGGTGGTCCGGCACGCTATGTCCAGGTCGCCGGCACGTCACTGCGCATCGGCTTCATCACACCGATCTCCCAGCATTTTTGCGAGACCTGCAACCGCGTGCGCCTCGCCGTCGACGGCACGCTGTATTTATGCCTCGGCCAGGACCACAAGTTTGAATTCCGCCCGCTGCTGCGTGCCGGCATCAGCGATGCCGACCTGCAGGAGGCGGCACGCACGGCCATTACCCTGAAGCCCGAACGTCATGAATTCCGCGAAAAACCCCAGCAGGTCGTGCGTTTCATGGCCAGGACCGGCGGTTAATCCGGCTACGGCTCATGGTGCACCTGCGTTACTTTGCCAGCCTGCGCGAGCAGCTGGGTACCGGCGAAGAACAGGTAGAACTCCCCTCGAACATCACCGATATCAGCGGCCTCACCCGCTGGCTGCAGACACGTGAAGAACCGTGGAAAAGCGCACTGGCAGACAGCCGCCTGCACGTCGCCATCAACCAGGAAATCGTCAGGCCGGATGCGCCGGTCACGGACGGCGACGAAGTTGCGTGGTTCCCGCCAGTCACCGGAGGCTAGCCATGATTCGTGTGCAGACCGGGGATTTCGACGTCGGCGCGGAACTCGAACAGCTGCGCCGCGACAACAACGGCAGGGCCGGCGCCATGGTCAGTTTCACCGGCCTGGTGCGCGACATCAATGCGGGTGACTCTGTTTCCGAGATGACGCTGGAACATTACCCCGGCATGACCGAGAAGGCGCTGGAGAAGATTGAACAGCAAGCGAACACCCGCTGGGAACTGACAGCTTCACTGATCATCCACCGCGTCGGCGCACTGCAACCAGACGACAACATCGTGCTGGTGATCGCTGCCAGCAAACACCGCAAGCAGGCATTCCAGGCCTGTGAATTCATGATCGACACCCTCAAGACGGAAGCACCCTTCTGGAAGAAGGAAACCCTGCCCGAAGGGACACGCTGGGTTGAACCCGGACAGTGTCGCTAGATTCCGGTCAGCCTTGACTTGGTCAACCCGGTTTGGACTACCTGTAACCGCCGGAAAGAGGCGCCATGGTGAACGGGTTGCCAGCGCATGGCTGATGGCCGTGTTGGCCAGGGACAGGGACAGGTTAAATAGCGTAGCCAGTGCCACTTAAAGGGGTTTTACTGGGGGTTTACCGGACATCGTGGTTGTCCCCTTTGTTGTGTAATCGCGTGCTAACAGTTCATTTTCTGCGCACAGTGTGGGCAACGTGAATCGGCCGGTTATCAACGGCCAGGGCCGCCTCGTGCAGCGCCTCGGACAGCGTCGGGTGGGCAAAGACCGTCCGCGCAATATCCTCACTACTGGCGTCAAACTCCATGGCGGTGACGGCCTGCGCGATCAGTTCCGATGCGGATGCACCGAATATATGCACCCCCAGAACCCGGTCGCTCGTGGCATCGCTGAGTATCTTCACCATGCCGTCAGTCTCCTGCATGGCACGTGCCCGGCCACTGGCCGAAAACGGAAAGTGGCCGGCACGGTACTCGATACCGGCCTGCTTCAGGGCCTCCTCGGTCTTGCCAACCCACGCCAGTTCAGGATGGGTATAGACGACCGCGGGAATCGCCGCGTAGTTGACCTCACCGTACTGGCCGGCGATACGCTCTGCAACGGCAATGCCCTCTTCAGCCCCCTTGTGTGCAAGCATGGGCCCGCGCACCGCATCACCGATGGCGTACACACCGGGTGAACTGGTACTGCAATGTTCGTCGACATGTATGTAGCCATGCTC
>CAJQNP010000247.1 GCA_905479705.1 uncultured Gammaproteobacteria bacterium | reverse complement strand
ATGTTTATTGCCAACCGCTCCATTCGTGATCATATGCGTACCCGGATCAATGCACTTGGTGAGCGCCTGACCACTCGTGAAACAGAGGTGCTGAGCCTGGTCATGGAGGGCCTGTCGACCAGCGAGATCGCAGACAAGATCTTTCTGTCGCACCAGGGCGTCAAGGCGCATCTGACAACGCTATTCAGAAAATTCAATGTCAGGAATCGTCCCCAGCTTATCCTCAGGGCGCTGGATGAAGTCAGCCCGGTTAGCCAGATGACCAAGCTGGTACAGCAGGAATTGCAGACCAGCAGGCTGTCCGGGACTGCCACGGCGCTCAGCCCGTCTCGCGTGTAACCGCTGGCTGTTTTTTCTGGAACCCGCTGCACAGACGCGAGCGGAACTCAATAATCACCAGGGGCGCCTTGATTCAATCATGTTTGTCATTCCCGCGAAAGCGGGAATCCAGTCACGCACTAACTGACATCCACCGGCTTACTGGCTTCGCCCGGTATAACGAATCCATCAGGGCCTCCCTAGAAATACCGGGTAAACTTCAGCCGGACATTGCTGTCCTTTCGAAAGCTGGCCAGTGATGTGTTTTCCGGGACGTTGCGGAACCCGCTGCCTTCCAGTGCAAAAATCCAGTCATTGCCGAACCGCCGGCTGGCCTCGATCGTGTAGGTCTCGCCATTGCCCTCCATGTCGACGATGGCAACGGCAAGGATCTCGGTGCTCTGCATGTCGTTGAGGGTGATGCGTGTACCCACTACCAGGTCATTCTGGAACGGGCTGGTGGAGAACGGTACGCCGGGCTGGATGATGGTTGTGCCAATCGCGTCGCCGCGATCGTCGTAGAGGTACTCGGAGATGATGCCGACATCGATGGCCGACTCGCCGACCCCGACAAAGGTGTACTCGAAGCCGCCGGCGACCGCGTAAAAGCTGTCACCCTGGCCGGAGCGGTGGTAGGCCTCCAGTTTCCACAGCCAGCTGCCAAAGATGCCCTGCACATCCAGGCTGGGCTGGCTGATGATCTCGTACAGCGGGTTGATTTCACTGACGGTGCCGGCAACCGGGTCGATATTTTCCGGCAGGATCAGGAAGGTCGGGTCGCGCGTGGTGCCGTAGAAGTAGGCGAGGCCGATGTCCCACGCGCCGATGCTGTGTGACCAGCGCGCTGCGACATCGACGTGGTTCTGTTCGCTGGACGACTCGTAGAAGACGTTATCGGTATCGATGGGGATGGCAAAGCGCGGCCGGCCCTCGGCGGAGGGGAAGGTGCGTTCGCGAAACCAGGGCAGCACGAACAGGTCGACGACACCCCAGTCCCTGATGAGTGACAGGTCCAGCATCGGCTGGCCGAGTTTTTCCTCGCCGTCGAAACTCTCGACAAGGTCGGTCTGGTTGATGATGTCCACCAGGTGGATGGCCTCGGTCACCCCCCAGAAGACCTTGCCAATGCCGGCCAGCAGTTCCCAGTCATCGGCCGCGTGGATCCATGACAGTTCGCGAATGTCGCCGTGCGTGCGGTTGTCGTCCCGCTGGTCAATGCGATAGAACGGCTTGAAGGTGAACAGGTCGTCACCGTTATTCCACTCGTAGATGTACTCCGGTTCGGCCGCGATCGACAGGTCGCTGTTGCTCTGTTCAGGGAATAACGGTTCCTCGAAAAAGTAGCTGCCCTCGAATTCCACGTAGCCGCGCCACTCGCCCCGGTAGGTCTCTTCCGCATGCAGGAAAGACGGCAGGGCGAGCAGGGCGACGGCGAGCAGGCGTTTCATGCCGGCCGGTCTAGCGGACGCGCTTCAGGGAATTCTTGTCGAAATCGCGATCCGTCAGGCCGGTCTGGAACTGGTAGTTGTCCTGTATCAGTGTGGTGCTCTTGCCGGTCTGGTGGTTGACCATGTACATGTTGTGGGCGCGCCAGAACGTGTCGAGGTACTGGTTGTAGTCCGTGAACGTCAGCGTCTTCAGCAGTGCATTCTTGCGGTCGTAGTACTCGATCTTGCGTTCCTTGTAGTGCTCCTTGTCCAGCCAGGTAATCTGGCGGGTATACCCTGATTTCTTGTCGACCGGGTAACGTTCGAAGACGAACACGTCCATGCCATCCAGCGTGTCGTCGCGCAGGAACTTGTAGGTGTACTTGTCTATTTCCTGCGAGGTGATGTCCTCGTAGGCAAACTCGCTGCCCATGAACGGCCCGGACTTGTTGTCGGAGGCAATGCGCTTGACGCGTTTCAGCGCGGGCAGATAGAGCCACTGGTCATCAGGTCCAACCTTGTGGGTGAAGCTGAGCAGGGCGGTGCCCTTGACGTCACGCGGCTCGTCAAACACGGTCAGGCTCTTGTCGCCGTCGCCGTCCACTTCCAGTGTCTTCGAGCGAATCTCGCGTGTACTTTCCTGGCCCTGCTTGTTGCGCAGGATCATTTTCACGTCATTGGTGTAGTCCACAAATCCGGAATCGCGGCTGTCGGCCTCCTGGGCAATGGCCAGGCCCTTTTCTTCGGGCGTTTCGGCCAGCACGCTGAACGGCAGCAGGCACAGGGCCAGTGCAGGCAGTAACTTGATCGAGAGTTTCATTTTTCTTTCTCCTGTGACTTGAGTGGCAACGGTGCCAGGAACAGAAACCGGGCAGCAGCGCCACGCCTATGTTAATGGCGGTGAGCAGTCCCATGCCAGCCTTCATTTGTGTGGCCGGCGGGGTATGTAGACCGAGGTATGCAATCAGATTGATGGCGATTGCTGCAGGCTCCCTTCTCGCTGCTGTGGTCACGGCCACATTGGCAATCTGCCATTTATCAAGTCAGCGCACTGCGTGGCAAGGCGGGCCGCTGGCTTGCCACGACACCCTGTTCGTTGCAGTCAATCAACTGGCCTGGCACGAGGCAAAAGACGGACTCGCCCGGGTAGCGTTCGACGTCGGCAGCGGACACCGCTGAGTACTTGTTGCACGCGAGCTCGGAACGGGCCCCTGCATCTTGGAAGGACCTGCGGCACCTGGCGGTATTTCTTTCCGATAATTCGTCCTCAGCGGCACAGTATGGGAGGCGAACAGTGTTATTATGTTATGTATATCAGATGGATATAGGTTTATGGTATGTTTGCGTGGCCGTACGGCTGTTATTAAAGGGCCTGAACCAGGGTCATAAAAATATTCTGTACGAATGGAGACTTGCCCAAGAATATTTTATAGTTCGAAGGCTTCAGTAAAGAGCACAATCCAAACAGGTTAAATTTTCAGAAGAGAGAAATGGCCGATCGCAGATTACAGGTTTTTCATACCGTTGCCCGACTGCTGAGTTTTACCAAGGCCGCGGAAAGCCTGCACATGACCCAGCCGGCAGTGACCTTCCAGGTGCGCCAGCTGGAGGAATATTTCAACACCCGCCTGTTTGATCGCACCCACAACCGCATCAGCCTGACCGATGCCGGCAAGCGCGTCTACGAGTACGCCGACCAGATCTTTGACCTGTACGCCAAGATGGACAACGCGGTGCGCGACATGACCGGCGAGATCAGCGGCGTGCTGATCATCGGCGCCAGTACCACCATCGCCGAGTACATGCTGCCGTCGCT
>CAJQNP010000246.1 GCA_905479705.1 uncultured Gammaproteobacteria bacterium | reverse complement strand
TGTCCGGCAGCATCCCCTGAATCTTCAACACCGTATCCAGTTGTTCTTCAAACGCATTAAGGCAATCAGGGTCAAAGTGTTTGCCGCTATGGGTTTTCATATAGTCGATAGCAGCCTCGGTAGACCAGGCATTCTTGTAGGGTCGTTCGGATACCAGGGCATCGTAGACATCTGCTATTGCTACAATACGTGCTTCTATCGGAATCTCCTCAGCTTTCTTTCCGTATGGATATCCGGTGCCATCGAACTTTTCGTGGTGACCAAGAGCAATGATTCCGCCCATCTGCAGGAACTTGGACGGACTGTCTTTGAGAATGTCGTGACCAATAACCGTGTGCTGCTTCATTGTCTCGAATTCCTCGGCCGTCAGTTTTCCCGGTTTCAGCAGGATGTCGTCGCGGATACCAATTTTTCCGATATCGTGCATCGGTGCTGCCATTTCGATTACGTCTGAATCTTCTTTTGAGAAACCAAGCTGTTCGGCGATGACGCGAGAGTACTTCGCCATGCGTATAACGTGGTTACCGGTTTCCTCATCCCGGTACTCGCCGGCACGTGCCAGGCGCAGGAGGGTCTCGCGTTCCCGTAACCGGATTTCACTGGTGGCTTCGGATACACGCCTTTCCAGCCAGCGGGAACGGTCGCTGATGATCTTGTATTGCTGATGCTGTATCAGGAGGTTGTTACAGCGTGCGCGGCACTCGTGATGGTCGACAGGCTTCATCAGAAAGTCTGTCGCGCCGGCCTCAAGTGCCTCGTAGCGGACGGCTTTGTCTTCAATGGACGTGACCATGATGACGGGCACGTGTGATGATGCGGGGTGGCTGCGGAACTTCCTGATGAACTCGACACCGTTCATTTCCGGCATTTTGTAGTCAACCAGAATGAGGTCGACTGGATTGGCTGATGACCATTCAAGGGCCTTGACCGGGTTCGCGAAGGCCTCGACAGTGTTGCTTGCCTCAATGGTCCTTACCAGTTGCTGTAGTATTTGCCTGCTGGTCAGCTGGTCATCAATGATCAGAATAGTTGCCATTTGCTCTCTCGATGTGCGCGATTAACTCATTCATTTTGCTTCGGTCAGTTCCGGGAGGGCTTGTCATGCCCGGCAATTCCAGTGACTGGAGTCACATAAAGGACTGAATGACAAGGAAATATAGTGGCCAGCCCAGTCTCCTAGGAATTTAACGGCACTACAGGAAAAAACCTGAGTAATCAGGTGCCTGTGTGGTTATCTGGACAGGTGTAAGTGGTGCGGCTGGATGGTTGCCTGGCAGGCATCTGCTGCGGTCATGGACTTGCCGGCTGTATCTTGCGGGTGGGGTGAGTCGCAGTACAATACCGCCATACTTTCTATGACAGGATCAGCTATGGAACCGGAAAATAAGGCCGAGCAGCAGGCGCCTTCGCTTCTCAGTGTGCTGGGAAGTGTTATGGCAAGTATGTTCGGTGTGCAGAGCAGCAAAAAACGTGAGCAAGACTTTACCTACGGCAGGCCCTCGCAGTACATCATCATCGGTCTGCTGGTGACCCTTGTATTTGTGCTGTCTATTTGGGGGCTGGTCAGCCTTGTTATTAAACTGGCGGGCGTTTAACGACTACAGCGACTGAATCTTTTGTTGCTGCTCCTGCAGGCTGTCAATGGCATTGCGCAGTTCCGAGGCCTTCTCCTGCTCTTTCTGGACAACCGCAGCAGGGGCCTTGTCAACGAACCCCGCGTTGGATAACTTGCCCTCGCAACGCTGAAGTTCCCCCTTCTTGCGTTCGATCTCCTTGCTGAGACGGGTGATCTCTGCATCCTTGTCAATGAGTCCGGCCAGTGGAATCAGTATTTTCATATCATCAACCAGTGCGGTTGATGCTTCCGGTGCTTCATCACCGTCTTCCAGCCATGTTGCGGTTTCAACGCGACCTACGCTGACAATATAGTGCAAATTTCTCTCAAGCCGTGATTGGTCTTCTGCCGAGCCATTCTGCAGCAATACGGGCAACGGCTTGCGCGGGTCGATGTTCATGCCGCTGCGTATTTTTCGCACGCCAATGATGAAGTCCTTCACCCAGCTGATCTCGCTGATCGCATCCTGATCGATGCTGTCAGGATCGGAAACAGGGTAGGGCTGGTGCATGATTGTGTCGGCCTCGATGCCGGCGAGAGGTGCCATGCGTTGCCAGACTTCCTCGCTGATATAGGGCGTGATTGGGTGAATCAGGCGCAGAACAGTCTCCATGACTTGCACCAGGGTCCTGCGTGTGCCACGCAGGGCAGCATCCGGGCTGTCCGGGCTGTTTAGCACCGGTTTCGACAGCTCGAGATACCAGTCACAGTACTCGTCCCATACAAACGTATAGATTGCCTGCGCCGCCAGGTCGAAGCGGTAGCTTTCAATGCCCCTTGTGACTTCCTCTTCAGTTTGCTGTAACAGCGAGGTAATCCAGCGGTCAGCAGCACTCAACTGCACGTCGTCGCTGTTCTGCCCGCAATCCTGGTTCTCGGTATTCAGCAACACATAACGGGCGGCATTCCATAGCTTGTTGCAGAAATTACGATAGCCCTCGATGCGACCGAGATCGAAGTTGATGTCGCGACCGGTTGATGCGAGTGCGGCAAAGGTGAAGCGCAGGGCGTCGGTGCCAAAGGCCGGTATGCCGCCCTGGAAATCCTTGCGGGTGATTTTTTCTATCTTGTCGGCCATCTTCGGCTGCATCAGCCCGGCACGTCGCTTGGCCACGAGGTCTTCAAGCTCGATACCGTCGATCAGGTCGATAGGGTCCAGCACATTACCCTTGGACTTTGACATCTTCTGGCCATGGGCATCGCGTACCAGGCCATGTATGTAGACCTCACGGAAGGGAATCTCGTCCATCAATTTAAGGCCCATCATGATCATGCGGGCAACCCAGAAGAAGATGATGTCGAAGCCGGTGACCAGTACGCTGGTCGGGTAGAAGGTCTTCAGCGCCTCGGTCCTGTCGGGCCAGCCCAGGGTGCTGAATGGCCATAATGCGGACGAGAACCATGTATCAAGCACGTCATCGTCCTGTTTGAGTCGTACATCATCGGACAATCCGTGTTGTTCGCGCGCTTCCTTCTCGGAATGGGCAACATAGATGTTGCCGGCATCGTCATACCAGGCAGGGATGCGGTGTCCCCACCATATCTGCCGGGAAATGCACCAGTCCTGGATGTTCCTCATCCACTCGAAGTAGGTGTTTTTCCAGTTGTCCGGTACAAAGCGGATATCGCCATCCTCAACCGCCTTGATTGCGGGGGCGGCGAGGGGAGCGATTTTCACAAACCACTGGTCTGTCAGGTAGGGCTCGACGACCGCACCCGAGCGGTCACCGCGCGGTACCATCAGTTTATGGTCCTCTATCTTTTCCAGCAGGTCCTGTGCTTCCAGGTCCTTTATGATGCGTTTGCGTGCCTCAAAGCGGTCCATGCCTTGATAATCACTGGCGACCTCGTCATTGATGCATGCGTCAACGGTCAGGATATTTATTATGGGCAAGTCATGGCGTTTGCCCATTTCATAGTCATTGAAGTCATGTGCCGGCGTGATCTTCACACAGCCCGTGCCGAATTCCAGATCGACATAATCATCGGCAATGACCGGGATTTCCCGGTTGGTCAGGGGCAGGCGGATGGTCTTGCCAACGATGGCCTGGTAGCGCTCGTCATCGGGATGTACGGCGACGGCCGTGTCGCCGAGCATGGTCTCGGGGCGTGTTGTCGCGACAACGACATGACCGCTGCCGTCCGCCAGCGGGTAGCGCATGTGCCACAGGTGTCCGGACTCTTCCTCCGAGACGACCTCGAGATCGGACACCGCGGTGTGCAATACCGGATCCCAGTTGACGAGACGCTTGCCGCGATAGATCAGGCCTTCTGCATGGAGTTTTACGAATGTTTCGTTGACGGCTCGTGACAGGCCCTCGTCCATGGTGAAGCGCTCACGGCTCCAGTCAACCGATGCGCCCATGCGACGTAGCTGTCGCGTTATAGTGCCGCCCGACTCGTGCTTCCATTCCCAGATGCGCTCGATGAATTTTTCCCGGCCAACATCGTGACGGGTAAGGTTCTCGCCATTGAGCTGCCGTTCCACCACCATCTGCGTGGCAATGCCCGCATGGTCTGTGCCCGGCTGCCACAGCGTGTTGTCGCCGCGCATGCGATGGTAGCGTGTCAGCGCATCCATCAGGGTGTCCTGGAATGCGTGTCCCATGTGCAGGCTGCCGGTGACATTCGGCGGCGGGATCATGATGCAGTAGGGCGTGGTGTTTCCGGCGGGCTTGAAATAGCCCTGATCTTCCCAGGTCTGGTACCAGCGTTGCTCGATGGCGTGCGGATTGTAGGTCTTGTCCATTAATATAAGGTCTGTAACTCAGGGCTGTTCATGAGGCGAGGCGGGTGATTATACCCGAAGGACCCTGTCTTGCCGCGGTCCGCGTGGAGCGGTCTAGGCGTCCTTCAGGGTTTGGGCAATCAGGTCGGGCAGGGCTTTCTCCAGCTGCAGCCGGATTGCCTCCTGCGAGGCGGCGCTGCTGTCTTCAAAGGCCAGCGTCACGGCCTCTGCAAGGATCGGCTTCAGGGCTTGCTCTGCCTGCCTGCGCACCGACCGTGTGAGCTCGGCCGCTATTTGATTCAGTTGATCCTTGAATACGCTGTTGTTCAGTAACAGGTCGGAAAGTTCCCCGGCAGACAGTTCATCATTTTCGGCCTCGCCTGGCTGTTCACTGCCAGCGGGTGCCTGGTCGTCATGAACCAGGTCGGTCAGGATCGGTATTCCATCGGGATCAAGTAACAGTTCTTCGGTGGTGTTTGTCATAGCTTGTGTGTGTTCAGTGTGTAACCGCGGTCCTTGTAAAATCGATAGCGCGCGCGTGCGGATTCCCGGTCAGTATCATCACCGGCGACCAGCTCTGCAACGCGATTGAAGCGGCTGAAGAACCTGGGGATATCACCGGCCAGGTTGATCAGTACATCGCTGGGCCCTTCCGGTTCAACAGCATGCCCCAGCAGGATTGTCTGCGCAGCACGTTCACCTGCCGTGTAACAGTCATGCGGAATAAAGCTGTCATCACGATATGTCCACAGCAGGTCATCGAGTTGCTTCATCTGCTGGTCCGATGCCGTATTGATATAGACCTGGTGGCCCTGCTTGTATGCCTTTTCTGTCAGCTTGCACGTGAACGTGTGCCGGGCATCCGGCCTGGCGTCCTGCAGGATATAGAAATCGACCCGGGTCATTGCATGCAGCGATCAATCAGGAACTGTGTCAGCAATGATACCGGCCGGCCGGTGGCGCCTTTTTCACCACCGCCTTTCCAGGCGACACCGGCAATATCGATGTGCGCCCAGCGATACTTTTCTGTAAAGCGTGACAGGAAACACGCTGCCGTGATCGTGCCGGCCTCGCGCCCGCCGATGTTGGCCATGTCGGCAAAGTTGCTCTTCAGCTGTTTCTGGTAGTCATCCCAGAGTGGCATCTGCCAGGCGCGGTCACCGGCCGTGTTGCCGGCATCGAGGAGTTCACCGGCAAGCTCGTCATTGTTGCTCAACAGGCCAGCCGCATGGCCGCCCAGAGCAATCACACAGGCGCCGGTCAGCGTGGCGATATCGATCACCACGTCGGGTTTGAAGCGCGCGCTGTAGGTCAGGGCGTCGCACAGTATCAGGCGTCCCTCGGCATCGGTGTTGAGTACCTCGATGGTCTGACCCGACATGCTGGTGACGATGTCGCCGGGCTTGCTGGCGTTGCCGTCCGGCAGGTTTTCAGTGGTCGGTATCACGCCAACGACATTGACGGGCAGCTTCATCGCGATACAGGCCTTGAGGGTACCGAGTACGCTGGCCGCGCCGCACATGTCGTATTTCATTTCATCCATTGCGGGGCTGGGCTTGATTGAAATGCCACCGGAATCAAAGGTTACCCCCTTGCCGACCAGCACGACCGGTTTTTCCGAGGCCTTTCCACCGTTGTACTTCAGCGTGATCAGGCGTGCCGGTTCACGGCTGCCGCGTGACACCGACAGCAGCGATCCCATGCCGAGTTTTTCCATGGCGGCTTCATTGAGTACGCTGACCTTCAGTTTGTCACTGCTGCGCCCCAGTTCGCGTGCCTTGCTGGCCAGGTAGGAGGGCGTGCAGATATTGCCGGGCAGGTCGCCGAGCATGCGCGCCAGTTCGACGCCGTCGGCAATGGCCCGGCCATCGACGAGCGCCTC
>CAJQNP010000245.1 GCA_905479705.1 uncultured Gammaproteobacteria bacterium | reverse complement strand
TTCCAGATCTCATCAGGATTCTCTCGGGCGAGAATATCGCCATTTATCAAGTCGTCCGGTACGCGAAAGTTGACGGCGCGTGGCAATAAAACAAGATCGAAAACCAATTTCTACATCGAGCCTTGTAGGCATTGGGCTTGTGATTGTCGGTGTCGTGTGCGGCGCCATTGAGAAGATATTCTATGGCAATCGGTTGGACGCGAATAACGTACTTCAAGAAAGCTTCTTTCTGCCACTCTCGATCTTTCTCACATTAATTGGGCTAGTCGTTCTCGCGTTTGTTTGCGGCCGTCTGGTCTGGACAAAGATAAAGAAAATGCGCGCTTAGGGTACAGATCCATTAATCGGATTCCCTTTTGGACGGTTTCGTGATTCGCGGCCATGGCTGGACAGGAATGTCTGAACTTGCGGCAAAGCGGAAGCACATCTGAAATCCGGGAATGACCGTTGTTGGCCGGATTTCCCGTATACGGCAGAGCCAGAAAGTAGATTCATCCCAGCCATGAACGGCAAGTTACCAGCGGAACTCGGAACTACATGAAATCCTTATATTAATATTTTGCTAACAGGCGGGAGACCCGTTCCGGTCATTCAGAAAAGTTTTCTGAATGACTGTAATGCAGTGGTGTAACAATCGAATTGATGAAACAGGTGGAAGAGGGCCCAGCTAACAAGCGGTTGCAGCGGTCGGCGCTAACGCTCCTCCGCTGAACCGGGGCGTTGAACGACCCCCATTGCCCGTTCCTGCCGTTAAAATTGGCTGCCTGTACTTTTTAATTTGCATCAAAAACAGCATGGCCCATACAGCGTGTTATGAGAGCCCTACAGCCCGGTTTGTTTGAGCGCAGAAGCCTTTTCGAAACACTGGCTCCCTCGTTACCAGCAGACAAAAAAGGCGAACCTCAATTGAGGTTCGCCTTATGATTTACAACTGTGGGACAGCAGTGCCCTGATGGGCCGTTTTTTTAATCGTGAAAAATAGGGTTATGCAGTCAGCGATTTCTTCAGTTTGCCAATCGCATTTTTCTCCAGCTGTCTAATACGTTCTGCCGAGATATCGTAGCGCGCTGCCAGTTCGTGCAGGGTGCTCTTTTTCTCGGCCAGCCAGCGTTCCTGCAGAATGGTACGGCTGCGATCATCAAGCTGTTCCATGGCGATCGACAGGCTGTTGCTGGTTTCAGTTTGCCAGTCATCCTGTTCGATGGTCAGTGCCGGATCGTTGCTCTCATCGGTCAGGTAGGCGGCCGGGGCAAAATGCCTTGAATCCTCGTCGTCATCCGCGGCCGTCAGGTCGTAACCGATGTCGCTGCCGCTGAGACGCGATTCCATTTCCAGCACGGTCTCGGGCTTTACGCCGAGGTCTTCGGCGACGGCATTGACCTCGTCCTGGCTGAGCCAGCCCAGGCGCTTCTTCTTGCTACGCAGGTTAAAGAACAGCTTGCGCTGTGCCTTGGTGGTCGCCACCTTGACGATGCGCCAGTTGCGCAGGATGTACTCGTGCATCTCGGCACGCACCCAGTGCACCGCGTAGGACACCAGTCGCACGCCGGCGTCCGGATTGAAGCGTTTTACCGCCTTCATCAGGCCGATGTTACCTTCCTGCACGAGGTCGCCCAGCGCCAGGCCATAACCTTTGTAACCGCGGGCAATGCGAACCACGAAACGCAGATGTGACATCACCAGTTCACGGGCGGCTTCCAGATCACCTGTATCGCGCAGGCGCACGGCCAGATCGCGCTCATGCTCGGCGCTCAATACCGGTACGCTGAAGGCGGCCTGGATGTACTGGTCCAGGTTGCCTGTCGGCATCGGCACTGCAAGTGTTTGATTTCTGGTAACTAAAGCCTGTGTCATGGATGACCTCTCATATCAGTTGCTGCTAATCTTAGCACTCCCGACTATAGAGTGCCAATTTTCCGGAAAGTTCCAGTGAATTCGGTGGCTTAGCGAATATCTTGAGGGGTGTTCAGGTGGGCTCTATGGCGTCCAGGTGGCGTCCGACCGCGAGCCAGGACCCCAGCAGGCCAAGCAGGATCCCGCCGAGCAGCAGCACCAGCAGCAGTTGCAGCGGCAGGGTTTCAAGGCTGAAATCGCTGTGATACAGGCCGGCCAGCCGTGCGACCGGCTCTGCCAGCAGCCAGAATCCGCCTTCCACCACCGCCCATGCAATAAGCGCGCCCAGCGCGCCATACCAGAAGCCGCTGTACAGGAACGGCTGGCGAACAAAGCTGTTGGTGGCGCCGATCAGCTTGGTGACCACGATCTCGTCGCGGCGGTTCTGTATCTCGAGGCGAATGGTATTGCCGATGACGAGCATTACCGCCAGCGCCAGCAGCACACCGATGATGAGGATGATGCGCTGTGCGATATCGAGAATCGCTGCCAGGCGCTGCACCCATTGCAGGTCCAGCTGTGCCAGTTCTGTCTCGGGCAGGTCCGTGAAGCGCGCTTGCAGTGCACTGGCGGCCACCGGATCAAGCTGGGTGCTCGCAGGGATCACGATCAGTACGTAGGGCAGGGGGTTGTCCTCAAGCGCGCCAAGCACGTCGGCAAATCCGGATTGCTGGCTGAATTCTTCCAGTGCCTGCGCCGGTGTGACCAGCTCTACCGCACCGACTTCCGGCCACTCGCTGACCTGTTTCAGCAGTGCCCCGGCCTGGGTGTCCGTGATGTCCTGCTTGAGGAATACCGACATGCTGGCCTGTCCATCCCATGAACCACTGAGTCGATCAAGGTTGTCGAGCAGCAGGAACAGGCCGGCCGGTAATGCCAGTGCAATGGCAATGACTGCCGCCGTCATCAGGGAAGAGACCCGATTGCGGTACAGGCGGCCAAGGCTGTCAAATGCAACCTGTAGATGACGACGCAGGAAGATGCGTGGTGACAGCATACTCTGCAGCCTGCCCTGCCAGCCGTGCCGGGGCCGCTGTCGGGTGTTGCGCTGACGGATCATGCGGCGCCGGCCTCGGGATGTGCGAGGCGTCCCTCTTCGAGCGACAGCACCGGGTAGTCGAGTGATTCGATCAGGGGAATATCGTGACTGGCAATCAGCACGCTGACACCGACATCGTTGAACAGCGAGAACAGCGACATGATCTCGCGCGACAGGTCCGGGTCGAGGTTGCCGGTCGGTTCATCGGCGAGTAGCAACATGGGCTTGTTGACCACGGCGCGCGCAATACCGACACGCTGCTGTTCACCGCCCGACAGGGTGATCGGGGAGAGCCGCTCCTTGCTGAGCAGTCCGAGCTTGTCGAGCGCGGCGCGCACCCGGCGGCCGATGTCCTGGTGCCGGTAACCGGCAATAATCAGCGGCAGGGCGACATTGTCAAACACGCTACGGTCAAACAGCAGGTGATGGTCCTGGAAGATAAAACCGATCTTGCGACGGATGTAGGGAATGCGGCGTCTGCTGATGCGCGTGACGTTTTCACCGTCGACCATGATCTGGCCGCGGCTGGCGTACTCGATCAGTGCGACAAGTTTCAGCAGGGTGCTCTTGCCGGCGCCGGAGTGGCCGGTGAGGAAGGCCATGGCACCTTTTTCCATGTGGAAGCTGACGTTGCTGAGTGCCTCATAGCCGCCGGGGTAACGCTTGCTGACGTTGCTGAACTGGATCATTGGCTGTGAAAAGTCCTTGTTTTCTTTTCCCTTGTCATCCCTGCGCTGGCGGGGATCCAGGGCAGGTTGTGCCGGGGTAAAACACCTGGATTCCCGCCTGCGCGGGAATGACGGAGATATGTTTAAAGCGTAGTACCTGATTTATTGCTCTTTCTCAAACAGTGCGGCGACGAACTCCTCGGCATTGAATTCCCGCAGATTCTCGATGCCTTCACCCACGCCGATGAAACGGATCGGCAACTGCAGCTTTTTGACAATCGCAAAGATGATGCCGCCCTTTGCCGTGCCGTCGAGCTTGGTGAGCGTGATGCCTGTAAGGCCAACGGCCTCGTTGAATTCACTCGCCTGGTTCAGGGCATTCTGGCCAGTACCGGCATCCACCACCAGCATGATCTCGTGCGGTGCGGCTGCATCCAGCTTGGCCATCACGCGCTTGATCTTTTTCAGCTCTTCCATCAGGTTGCTCTGCGTGTGCAGGCGACCCGCGGTGTCGGCAATGAGTATATCGATGTCACGCGCGCGTGCCGATGCCAGTGCATCAAAGATCACCGAGGCGGAGTCCGAGCCCTGTTTCTGTGCAATCACCGGGACATTGTTACGTTCGCCCCAGGTCTGTAGTTGCTCCACGGCGGCGGCACGAAAGGTGTCGCCGGCGGCCAGCATGACCTTCTTGCCCTGTTGCTGAAAGCGGTGCGCGAGCTTGCCGATGGTGGTGGTCTTGCCGGCGCCGTTGATGCCTACCATGAGGATGACAAAGGGCCGGGTGTCGTCCGGAATCTCCAGCGGATGGCTGCCGGGGGCAAGTATGGCCTGCATGCGTGTCTGCAGCGATGTCATCAGTGCATCGACGTCCTTCAACTGCCCGAGTGCGACCTGCTCGGTCAGGTTGTCGATGATGTCGCGGGTTGCGTCCATACCGATGTCTGCGACCAGCAACTGGGTCTCGACCTCTTCAAGCAGATCAGCGTCGATGGACTTGCTGCCCAGCACCAGGTCGGTGAGGCCGTCGCTGAGGCCATGCCGGGTGCGCGACAGGCCGTCACGCAGGCGTTTGAACAGCCCGGGTTTTTCAGTCTGCTCCGCGGAGGCCGATGTTTTGTTTTTTCCGAAACCTAGCATGAAAAAGATTGTCTTTTAGGATTAGGTAATCACGGGGCGGATATCCTATCATCCCCTGACCATCCGGGTTAACCACCCGTGTAATAAGGAGTAACTGAATGCGAAGTTTGCTTGCAAGTGGTCTGCTACTGCTCGGCCAGTTCGCCCAGGCGGCCGGAGTAGTTCATGAATATCAACTGGATAACGGCCTCAAGCTGATCGTCAGGGAGGACCACCGTGCCCCGGTGGTGGTCTCGCAGGTGTGGTACAAGGTCGGCGCCAGCTATGAACACGATGGCATCACCGGTGTCTCGCACGTGCTCGAACACATGATGTTCAAGGGCACGGACGATTATCCGGCGGGGGAGTTCTCCCGCATTATCTCGGAAAACGGCGGCAGCGAGAATGCCTTTACCAGCAAGGACTACACCGCCTATTTCCAGCGCCTGGAAAAGAGCCGGCTGCCGGTCAGCTTTGAACTGGAATCGGATCGCATGCGCAACCTGCACCTGCTGGATAAAGAATTCGATAAGGAAATCAATGTCGTCATGGAAGAGCGCCGCCTGCGCACCGACGACAAGCCGACGGCGCTGACCTATGAGCAGTTCACTGCCACCGCGTTCATGAGCAGCTCGGTGCGGATTCCGACCATCGGCTGGATGAATGACTTGCAGAACATGGAGTTGTCTGATCTGCAGCACTGGTATGAACGCTGGTATGCACCCAACAATGCCGTGGTCGTTGTTGTGGGCGACGTTGATCCGGAGGCCGTCTACAAGCTGGCGAAGCAGTATTTCGGTTCCCTGAAACCGGAAGAGATCGTCCCGCCAAAGCCGCGCATCGAACCGGAGCAGAAGGGCAGACGTGATGTCACCGTGCGGGCGCCGGCCGAGGTGCCTTACACCATCATGGGTTACAAGGCCCCGGTGCTGGCAACGGCCGAGTTGGACTGGGAGCCCTATGCGCTGGAAGTGCTGGCCAATATCCTCGATGGCGGCAGCAGTGCGCGCCTGACGCGTGACCTGGTGCGTGGCAGCCAGATCGCCACCAGTGCAGGTGCCGGTTACGACCTGTATGACCGCCAGGCGGGCCTGTTCCTGCTGGATGGTACCCCTGCCGGTGAACACGGCGTGGCCGAGGTGCAGCAGGCCCTGTTTGAACAGGTGCAGAGCCTGAAAGACGAGCCGGTGAGCGCCGAGGAACTGGAGCGCGTGAAGTCGGCGGTGGTGGCCAATGCCGTGTACGAGCTTGATTCAACCTTTTACCAGGCCATGAAGATCGGCCAGCTGGAAACCGCTGGGCTGGACTGGCGTCTTGCCGATAAATACGTCGAGCGCATCAACGCGGTAACCGCGGAACAGCTGCAGACGGTAGCGAAAAAGTACCTGGTCGAGGAGGCGTTGACGGTAGCCGTGCTGGATCCCCTGCCAATGGAGACCGGCCAGGTAGGGCACACGGCCAGCAACGGGGGTGGTCATGAACACTAGTACACGGGTTATGCGCTTGCCCATGCTGCTTGGCGGACTGTTGCTATGGGCTGCACAGTTGCCGGTCGCGTTTGCCATGCCGGGCATCCAGCACTGGGTGACAGACAACGGCGCACGGGTGTATTACGTGCAGGCACCGGAATTGCCCATGGTCGATGTGAATATCACCTTTGCCGCCGGCAGTGTGCGTGATGACGGGCAAGCCGGGCTGGCACACATGACCAGCACCCTGCTGGACATGGGTGCGGCCGGCCTCAGTGCCAACGAGATTGCCAGCCGGGTGGAATCGCTCGGTGCCGAGTTGACCACCGGTTCGGCGCGCGACATGGCGTGGGTAAAGCTGCGCAGTCTGAGTGATGGCGCGCACCTGCAGCCGGCGCTGACGCTGTTTGCCGATGTCATCAACAGTCCGGACTTCAACAAGTCCGATTTCAAGCGTGAACGCGAGCGCACGCTGGTCGCGATCCGGCGCAGTGAACAGTCGCCGGGAACGGTCGCCGGTTATACCTTCTTCAACCAGACGTATGGCGACCATCCCTATGCACCGCGTCCCAGTGGTACCATCGAGAGCATCGCCGCGATAAAGCTTGGCGAACTGGAAAAGTTTTACGCACGCTACTATGTGGCGCGCAACGCGGTGGTCTCCATTGTCGGTGATCTCGACCGCAAGGCGGCGGAGCAACTGGTCGACCAGGTCATCGGCAAGCTGCCGGCCGGCGAACGTGCCGCCGCGGTGCCGCCGGTTCCGCAGCTGAAGTCTGCACAGCAGCAACGCATTTTCCACCCCTCGGCACAAACGCATGTGCGCATGGGTGCGCCGGGAATGCACCGCGGTGACCCGGATTATTTTCCGCTGTATGTCGGCAATCATGTGCTTGGTGGTGGCGGGCTGGTGTCACGCCTGCATAACGAGGTGCGTGAAAAGCGCGGTCTGTCATACAGCGTCAACAGCTATTTCTCGCCGATGGAGCAGGACGGGCCCTACCTGCTGTCGCTGCAGACACGCAACGACCAGGTTGACGAGGCGCTGTCCGTGATGCGCGATACCTTGCAGAAATTCCTCGACAAGGGGCCGACAGAGGATGAGCTGGTTGCCTCGAAGAAGAACATCACCGGCGGTTTTCCACTGCGTATTGCCAGCAACTCCAATATCCTGGATTACCTCAATGTCATTGGTTTCTACGATCTGCCGCTGGACTACCTCGAGGTCTTTAACGATCGCGTCATGGCCGTCACGCGTGAACAGATTGTCGATGCCTTCCAGCGTCGCGTTAAGCCGGAGACCATGACGACCATCATTGTCGGGGGTGACGACTGAACCTGTAACCCGCCATAGCAGTCGGTTTGTTTACACGGCCCGTCAGCGTTTGCTGACGGGCCGTGTTGCGTTTGGCTGATTATTTCCCCTCTGCCGGCAGCGTAGGGTACACGCTGGACACCCGGAGACGGGCCCGGGCAAGGATGCCTGCATTTAAAACCTTACAGACCCATGGAGGGAGTATGTTCAGAACAGGAAAGTTGAAGCTGCGATTACAGCAGAATGTGTGCGCGGCTGTCGCGCTGGTGTGTGTGTCGTCGCCCCAGGCGGCAACAGTCATTTCCGAGGTGTTGTATGACGCCGCGAGTTCGGATAACGGCAATGTGTTTGTCGAGTTGTTCGGTACCCCGGGTACCGTGCTGGACGGGCTGACGCTGGAAGGCGTCAATGGCTCGGATGGCAGCGTCTATCGCACGATTTCGCTTACCGGCGTCATCGGGGCAGGCAGTGTGTTCCTGATCGGCGACGACAGCGGCGACGGTACCTCCTTTATCGGCAATACCGATCTGGTGCGCGACATCGATTTCCAGAACGGGCCAGACTCCGTGGTGCTGCGGGGCGGTGGCTCGGTGCTTGACGCGATAGGTTACGGCGATTTTGCCGGCCTGTTTTTCGCGGGCGAGGGCACGGCAGCCCCCGATGCACCGGCCGGCTCCAGCCTGGCACGGCGTATCCCGTCAGTGGATACGGATGACAACTTCGATGACTTCATCGAACTGGAGCTGCCAACACCGGGGAGTGTGCCGGTCAGTGCAGTCCCGGTGCCGCCGGCTGCAGCACTGTTTCTCTCGGGTATCGTTGGCCTGGCCGGGGTGGCGCGCAAGCGTGGCGTGGTGGAGCCAGAGAGCATGCATTGACGCACGCCCGGCAAGGCCGGATCATGCGGTTGCATGAAGGCAAACCGGGCAGTCAATCAGTTACGCATCATCGCCGGGCGCTGGCGAGGGAGAAAATTAGCCTTCGCGCCGGTGCCCGGTGTGCGTCCGACACCCGACCGGGTGCGCGAAACGCTGTTTAACTGGCTGAGCCCGTGCATCAACGGGGCACGTTGCCTTGACCTGTTTGCCGGCAGTGGCGCCCTTGGTATCGAGGCGGCATCGCGTGGTGCCTCCCGTGTCGTGCTGGTGGATAACGATGCGGCGGTCGTGACGCGGTTGCGCGAGCAGCTTGCACTGTTGCAGGCAACGCAGGTCGAGGTGGTGCAGGCGAATGTCGATCGCTGGCTGGCAGGTCACGCTGAAGCGTTTGATGTTGTCTTTCTTGATCCGCCATTTCGTGAAGGCCTGTTACCCGGCTGCATGGCGGCGCTGGATGCCGCTGGCTGGCTGGCGACCAACGCCTATATCTATATAGAGGCCGAGCGCCATTACGAGCTGGTACTGCCGGCGGGCTGGGAGCTGTTGCGCAGCAAGCATGCCGGGCAGGTCGACTATCACCTTGCCCGGCGTGTGTCCGGGTAATCAAACCTGCGGGATGTGCTACTGACAAGCAGGCTTGCCCGGGGATTCAGTGTGTACCTTTCACACTGTACGAAATATTGGGTATGCGCCATAATATCCTCATGGATACAGTCGTTTACCCGGGTACATTTGACCCCATTACAAATGGCCATACCGATCTGGTGGAACGCGCGGCGCGGATGTTCGACTCGGTCATCGTGGCCGTTGCGGTGAATCCGGACAAGGCCAGTGCCTTTCCCATCGAGACCCGCGTGACCCTGGCGCGTGAAGTGCTGGCGCATGTCGATAACGTCGAGGTGTGCAGCTTCGATAACCTGCTGGTTGATTTTCTGCGACAGCGCCAGGCGCAGATCATACTGCGCGGCCTGCGCGCCGTCTCGGACTTCGAGTACGAGTTTCAGCTGGCCAGTATGAACCGTCATCTTGCACCCGAGATCGAGACCCTGTTTCTGACCCCCGCGGAGCAGTATGCCTATATCTCGTCCAGCCTGGTGCGCGAGATCTCCAGCCTGGGCGGCGATGTTACCCCGTTTGTCCACAGTAAAGTTGTGGCTGCATTACGCGGGCGTATGAATTAATGTAATAATTCCAGCGTTACCCGCTTTCAGTGTTTACCTCCGGCAGGATCACCACATGGCGTTAATGATTACCGATGAATGCATCAATTGCGATGTCTGTGAACCCGAGTGCCCGAACGATGCTATTTACATGGGTGAGGAAATCTATGAGATCAACCCGGAGCTGTGTACCGAGTGTGTCGGCCATTTTGAGACCTCGCAGTGCGTAGAGGTGTGTCCGGTCGAGTGCATTCCGATTAACCCGGAGCGGGTGGAGACGCGCGAGCAGCTGATGGCCAAATATGAAAAGCTGACGGGTAACAAGGCAGAATGAAACACCCGTCGCCAGCGATTTATCAAAGGCTCCGCTACGGAGCCTTTTTGCTGTGTGCCTGCCTGCTCGTGTCCACGTCGCTGCTGGCGGCACGCCCGCCGGTTGCCGCGGTCGCCAGCGCGCACCCGCTGGCGACGCGGGCGGGGATGGACATCCTGGCCAGTGGCGGCAATGCCTTTGATGCCGCCGTGGCAGTGAGCGCGGCGCTGGCCGTGGTCGAGCCCTACAGTTCCGGGCTGGGTGGTGGCGGGTTCTGGTTGCTGCATCGCGCCCGCGACGCTCATGAGGTCATGGTCGATGGCCGGGAGCGGGCACCGCTGGCCGCGACACGTGACATGTATCTCGATGCGGACGGTGACGTGGTCCCCGGCCTGTCGGTGGACGGTGCGCTGGCGGCCGGCATACCCGGTGTGCCGGCTGCACTGGTGCATATCTCGCGTCGTTACGGGCGCCTGCCGTTACAGCAGAACCTGGCGCCGGCGATACAGCTTGCGCGCGAGGGTTTTGAGGTTGACGGGGTGTACCGCAGGATGGCGCAGTTTCGCCTTGCACCGCTGCAGGATGACATGGCGGCGGCGGATATCTTTCTGCAGGACGATGAAGTCCCGGATGCGGGCCATCGCATCGTGCAGGCGGACCTTGCCGCGACACTGGAATCGATAGCTCGCTTTGGTGATAACGGCTTTTACCGCGGCACGCTTGCGCGCAAGCTCGTCCAGGGTGTGCGTGCTGCCGGTGGCATCTGGTCGCTGCAGGACCTGGCGCAGTACCGCGTCGTGGAGCGAAAACCGCTGCGGGGTGAATACCGTGGCATGCGCATCACTTCCGCGGCACCACCGTCCTCCGGTGGCGTTGCGCTGATAGCGATGCTGAACATGCTCTCTGCCTATGAGCTGGACTCGCTTGATACGGCCACACGTACCCACGTGGTCATCGAGTCCATGCGGCGTGCCTACCGCGACCGGGCCGGGTATCTCGGTGACAGTGACTTCGTGGAGGTGCCGCTTGAGCGACTCACCAGCATGGCACATGCACGAGCACTCGGGCAGTCAATCGAGCTGGACAGGGCCACGCCGAGTAGTGCTTTGCCCGGCAATACGACTGAGCCGGAAGGGGAGGATACGACGCATTTCTCGATCATCGACGCTGACGGCAACCGGGTTGCCGCGACACTGAGTATCAATTATCCCTTTGGCGCCTGCGTGGTGCCCCCGGGGACCGGTGTGTTGCTGAATGACGAGATGGATGATTTTTCGGCCAAGCCCGGTGAGCCCAATGTCTATGGCCTGGTGGGTGCTGAAGCCAATGCGATCGAGCCGGGCAAGCGCCCCTTGTCCAGCATGTCGCCGACCTTCGTCGAGAGCGAGCAGGGTGTTGCCATCATCGGAACGCCGGGCGGCAGTCGCATTATCACCATGGTGCTGCTGGGGATACTCGACCTGGCTGACGGCAACGGGACGGACTCCTGGGTCAGCCTGCCACGCTTTCATCACCAGTATCTGCCGGATTCCGTACAGTTCGAGCCCGGTGCATTTGACGAGGCACTGCAACAGCAATTACGCGAGCGTGGACACACGCTCAAGCCACTGGATTCATCCTATGGCAACATGCAGGCGATCTACTGGGACAAGCAAACAGGGAAGGTAACGCCGGCCAGTGACCCGCGCGGTGTTGGTGATGCGCGGGTTGGTTTAATACGGTTGAAGTAGTGAGCGCTTGCCCGGTCGTTGACGCCGGGAGTATTTATCGAGGTGAAGACGCTGCCATGACCGGCGTTGCCGGATCTGCTTGCGTATGGCAGGCGTGTCAGGCCAGATCGATTATCTTGTAGACAGTAAACAGTATCACTGCACCGATCAGCAGGTAGGTTTCCACCGCGCCTATGCCAAGTGTGTGTGAAATCGTCAGTACGGTCTTGTCAAGAATGCTATCCATCATGTCCTCTCGCAATAGACCGGGCGTGTGAATTGCTGTGACCCGTTGCATTATCGTTTTTTGTCACGACGGGTATGTGTTGCCAACCTGAGGTTGCCCGTATTCGTTTAACAGGGTGCTGTTAAATAAATGCCTGCAGGTATTGGCCGAAGTCTAACAGCATTTCGCGCTGTTTTTAATAGTAGTCCACGCCTTATCAGCCGCTAGTTGCAGAACCAGTTAAAAATATGCTTATAAACTGTCATTCCTTGTGCGTCAATAACTTGGCGTAACGATCACCGGCACCGATTGTCAGTTGTTTGGCAGATCCTGCGCGCTCTACAGGCTGCGGGTTGTCCAGAAAAAACGGCGGCCAGGTGGCCGCCGTTTTTGATTCCGGTGATTGATCCAGCAGTGTGCCTGATCAGTCACCCTGCTTGTCTTTGCTCTTTTTCTTCTTATCCTTTTTGTCCTTGTCCTTGTCCTTGTCCTTGTCCTTGTCCTTGTCCTTGTCTTTGTCTTTGTCTTTGTCCTTGTGTTTCTTATTGTCTTTATCCTTGTCATCGCGCTTGAAGGCAGCGTTGTCACTGGCGTTCTTGTAGGCCTGTTCGTTCGGTTTGCCACCCTTGTCGGCGAAGGCCTGCAGTGGTGTCAGCAGCAGGGTG